>JBDSAP010000025.1:0-4532 GCA_039922055.1 Ferruginibacter sp. | reverse complement strand
GTTGTAGATTATTACACCGAACCTTATAAAGCAGAATATGGTAAATACCTTAAAGATTACGATTTTGCAAATTTTCGCTGGTACCTGCGGCCATTTACAGATTGTCATTATAACATTTCGCAACCGTGGGGACATTATACTGATGCTAAAAGCATTTACCAGTTATCATGTCTCGTTATAATTATTTTGTTGATTGCTTCCCTCAATTATATTCTGCTTGCAATATCAAATGCTGCTGCACGTTCGCAGGAAATTGGTGTACGTAAAGTTCTTGGTGCAAAAAGAAAATCTGTGCTTCTTCAATTCTGGACAGAAACACAATTGCTGGTAATTATTTCAATTGTTTTTGGGTTATTATTATTACAGCCGCTGCTGCTTCTGTTTAATGATGTAATGCAGACGCATATAAATTTTGCTGATTTTTCATGGAAGGAAATTCTTGTTTCTTTAGTTGTACTGGCGCTAGTTTTAGGTTTACTGGCAGGTTATTATCCGGCGTTGATTTTATCTAAAATGAAACCGGTTTCTATCATCAAAAGTTTTCAAACATTTAAAATTAATCCGCATTTTTCAAAAGTAATGGTGATAGTACAATACACCGTTTGTGTTGTGTTGATGTTCGCAGCCTTTGTCATTAATCTTCAAATGCATTACATCAGCAATAAAGATTTAGGATTTGATAAAGACCAGGTATTAATGGTAAGAAATCCAACTTGGGATCCAAATTTTACAACGCATGTACGCGACCGTTTAAATGTGTATGCAAAATCGCAACCTTCTGTATTATATTTTTCCGGAATGAATGGTGGATTGGATGGCAGTTATAATAACAATGGTTTTACCTTGAATGGCGAAAAAAAATGGCTGAAGCAATTATCAGTTGATTATAATTATTTTGAAATGCTGGATTTAAAGTTCGTTCGGGGAAGACCTTTTTCTAAAGCTATTGCTTCAGATACCTCAAGTACAATAAGAGCCACCGTTGTAAATGAAACATTGTTTAACATGCTGGGTAAAGATGCTAAAACAGGTGTATATAATGAAGCCATCCGATCAACAATAATTGGTGTGGTAAAAGATTACCATTTTGAAACGCTTTCTAAAAAAATAGAACCGGAGCAACATGTGTTGGCACAGAGTTACGAAGAATTTTTTATGTTTAAAGTAAGAGCCGGTGAAATGCAAAACACCATTGCAAAACTTCAAAAAGAATGGAAGCAAATAACCAGCTATTATCCTTTTGAATACACATTCCTTGATCAGAGTATTGCCAAAATGTATGAGGCAGATAAACGCTGGCAAGATATAATACAGGCAGCCTGTTTCTTCGCCATTTTTATTGCCTGTCTTGGCTTATTTGGCTTGTCTTCTATCAATGCAGTTAACCGAACTAAAGAAATAGGAATAAGAAAAGTGTTAGGTGCAAATATTAAAGATGTAGTTACCACTTTATCATCAGGTTTTATGTTGATGTTTATAATTGCAATAGTAATTGCCGCACCGCTTGGTTACTGGATTATGAATAACTGGCTTAAGGATTTTGCATACCGTATTAACTTAAGGTGGTGGATGTTTATTTCAATTGGATTTATTGCTTTAGTTATTGCTTTTGCGGCAGTAGGTTACCAGGCAATAAAAGCAGCGATAGCAAACCCGGTAAAAAGTTTGAGGACGGAGTAACGCAATTTGCTAATTTGAAAATTTGAAAATGAGAAAACATCAAACATCAAACGTCAAACATCATACATCAGAACAGAGTAACATAGTATGCTATTTAAAAAATAGGACATGATAAAAAACTATTTCAAAATCGCCTGGCGAAACTTAGTTAAAAACAAGGGGTATAGCGCAATTAATATTGGAGGTCTTGCGGTGGGTATGGCAGCACGGCGCAACAGACGATAAACAAAGAACTGAACGTTGGCAACATAATCTTATAACGTAACACTAAGAACTCTCTTTTATGCTAAAGAACTTTTTCAAAATTGCTGTTCGCAACCTGTGGCGCAGTAAAGGGTTTTCTATAATCAATATTACCGGGTTGGCCATTGGTATGGCTGCTGCCATACTTATTTTCCTGTGGATACAAAACGAATTGAGCTACGATAAGTTTCATAAAAACAAAGACAGGATATACCAGGTATGGAATCGGGTACCCTTTGAGGGTAAAATCTCGTGCTGGAATTCGGTTTCTGCGCCAACTGCTCCCGCGATTGAAAAAGATTTACCTGAAGTAGAACGTGCAGTAAGGGTAAATCAGGGAAATAGTTTTCTACTTTCGGTTGCGGATAAAAAAATGATCAAGTCCGGAATTACGGTTGATACGGGCTTTCTCCAGATGTTCAGCTTCCCAATGCTGAAAGGCAATTCCGCCACAGCTCTCAATAATACATATTCCATTGTGCTTACCGAAAAAACCGCTAAAAGTTTATTCGGTAATGAAGATGCAATGGGGAAAATTATCAAAATAGATGATAAAGACAATTTCACTGTTACCGGTATCCTGAAAGACTTACCGAATAATACGAAGTTCGATTTTGAATACTTGCTGCCCTGGTCAAGTTTAAAATACGGGGAGGGAAAAGATTTAGGTTGGAACGACAACAGCACACCGACTTATGTGATGCTGAAGTCAAAGGCAAGCTATGCTTCTGTGGCCTACAAAATTAAAAAATTGAGAGAAAAGTATAGCGATGATGCAAAAGCGATGAAATGGGAGCTATTCCTTTATCCGCTTGAGCGCTGGCGTTTGTATTCAAGCTTTAAGGATGGTGTCGAAGACAATGGAGGCCGTAGCACATTTGTAAAGCTATTTGGTATTATTGCGGGGTTTATATTACTCATTGCGTGCATCAATTTTATGAACCTGAGTACCGCACGAAGCGAAAAAAGGGCGAAGGAAGTAGGGATACGGAAAGTAGTGGGTGCGGGGAAAAGTTCGCTCATCAGCCAGTTTATCGGGGAATCCGTTTTTCTCGCATTCCTGGCAGCTATTGCAGCTATCATTATTGTTCAGATAAGTCTGCCCGGCTACAACCAGCTTACTGATAAAAAACTATTCATCAACTTCGGCAATATCTATACATGGATTGCATTTATCGGGTTTATCCTGCTTACTGGTTTGTTAGCCGGTAGTTATCCTGCATTCTTTCTTTCATCTTTTCAGCCCGTTAAAGTATTAAAGGGCACATTTAAAAAAGCAAATGCATTGGTAACGCCAAGGAAAATATTGGTTGTATTGCAATTCACATTTGCCATTACTCTTATCATCTGCACTATTATCGTAAAACAACAAATAGACTATGCCCGTGACCGGGAGACCGGGTACAACAAAGACAATCTTATTTACCATTTCATGACGGGTGATATACCTAAGAACTATACACTAATAAAAAATGAATTGCTTGAATCTAGTGTAGCAAAATCAATTACGAAAACCAACTCTCCGCTTACCGAACGGTGGAGCGACGGATGGGGGCAGAGCTGGGAAGGAAAAGACCCGAATGATAATACATCTTTTGACCGGTATTTAGCTGATGAAGGGTTGGGTGTTACAGCAGGGTTACAATTTATACAGGGCCGTGATTTCGATTTGAAACAATTTCCTACAGATTCAACCGGGCTGATTATAAATGAATCATCGCTGAAAGTAATGAAGTTGAAAGATCCGATTGGTAAAACAGTAGGAGACCTTGGCATTAAATGGCATATTGTAGGGGTCATTAAAGATTTTATTCTTACCAGCCCTTATGAACCAACAAGGCCGTTATTGATATGTGGTGCGAAGAGTAGCTTCATGAGTTTCGAGGTGATGCAAATAAAACTAAACGGGAATAATTCAACTGCGGATAATTTAAAAAGAGCGGAAATTGTTTTCAAAAAATACAACCCCACATATCCATTTGAATACAAGTTCGTAGATGAAGCCTATGCCCGGAAATTCGATAATGAACAACGCCAGGGAACTTTGGCCGCATTGTTTGCAGGGCTTGCTATTTTTATTTCATGTCTTGGTTTATTTGGTCTTGCTACTTATATGGCCGAAAGCAGGATTAAAGAAATTGGCGTACGAAAAGTATTGGGCGCATCTGTAGCCGGTATAGCCACATTATTATCAAAAGAATTTTTAGCGCTGGTAATTATCTCACTCATTATTGCATCGCCCGTTGCATGGTTTTTTATGAGTAAATGGCTGGGCGATTATTCGTACCGTATCAATATAGAATGGTGGGTATTTGCACTTGCAGGATTTTTATCAATCATCATCTCACTAATAACAGTGAGCTCTCAGGCGATAAGAGCAGCTATTGCTAACCCTGTGAAAAGTTTAAGGACGGAATAGAGGCCCCTCCCGGCCTCCCCAAAGGGGAGGAGGAAGACAAGAGTTCGCTGACGAAAAACATTTGTGCTAAGTAGCAGTCGCTGATCAAAGAACCAAAGCTGATTTGGAAGATTCAACGTTTCATAAAGAGACAAAGCACCGCCTCCTCTCTTTTGGAGAGGAGGAAGGGCTGAGGTCAGGATGACGAATA
>JBDSAP010000024.1:0-6334 GCA_039922055.1 Ferruginibacter sp. | reverse complement strand
CGTCCAGGTAAGGAAGTGCGATGCCTGTGGTATCTCTTTCAAAGTAATGCGGGTTCTTTTTCATCACCAACGCCTGGCCCTCTTCCCAGGTTACCATTTGAAAAGGCCCGGTACCAATAGGGTGGCTGCGAAAATTACTTCCATATTTTTCAACTACTTCCTTAGGTATTATGGAACAATATTGCATACTTAAAATACCCACAATTGGTTGAAATGGCCTGATTAATTTTAATTGAAAAGTGGAATCATCAAGAGCTATAAAACCATTCACACTATCTATGCGGTTGTTGAATATCCATGCACCAGGACTTGCAATACTTCTATCAATGATCCGGTTAAAACTATACGCAACATCTGCTGCTTTCATTAAACGTCCCTTGCCATTTTCAAAAGCGATATCATCATGAAAATAAACATCGGTACGCAGGTGAAAAGTCATGGTTAAATTATCCGGAGAGATGGCCCAGCTTTTTGCGAGTGAGCCCTTTAGCTCCATGTTATTGTCTACTTCTACCAGCGTATTATAGAGCTGGTGAACGGCCCACATAATAGACTGGTTTTTTGCAAATGCGGGATCAAGAGACGCAATGCCTGTTTGCTCGTTATAATGAAATATTTTCTTATCGGGATGCTCGTGTGTACTACAGCCTGCCAACAAAAAAAAGACTGTAAGAAAACACATTGTTACAGTCAATTGAAGGTGCCTTTTGATATTCATTATGTTCAAAAACACCAATTATTTTTTTATGAAGAAAGAAATATATGTTAATCGGTTCATAACTGATACGAAAGAAAACTAAATTAGCGAATTATCATTTAATGACGTTTACTGATGAGGCCATTATTTTAATTCTCATAAATCAAAAACATTATTGATTTCAATCTTATAAACACTAAATGAAAAAATTAACACGATCATCCTTCCTGTTTTGTCTCATTCTATCGTATTTCCCAGCATTTTCCCAGGCCTACACACATGCAGATTCCATTAGGGGAACCTACGGGAATTCCCGAAACTGGTGGGACGTATTGAAATATGACTTGCATGTAAAATTTAATATTGATGATAGCACCATCAGCGGCTACAATATTATTACACTTAAAGTTTTAAGTAAGGGGAAACTGTTGCAGATTGATCTGCAAGAACCGATGACAATTGATAGCATGCAATATTCAATTGGAGATGAACCTAAAAATAACATCGGGAAAAAGGATATTGTAAAAGACGGCAATGCATACTTTATACCGTCTAATTTATTTTCTGTGCCACATACTAATTACCCGGTTGTTAATATTTCAGTATACTATCATGGAAAACCACGTATTGCTAAAAATGCCCCATGGGATGGCGGGCTAATTTGGAAAAAAGATCAAAACAAAAGTCCATGGGTAAGCATTGCCTGCCAGGGATTAGGAGCCAGTGTGTGGTATCCGTGTAAAGACCACCAGTTTGATGAACCGGATAGTGCAGCTTTAAATATAACTTGTCCTGATACCTTAATGGCGGTGGGTAATGGCCGCTTTAGGGGAAAGACATTGAACGACGATCATACTGCTACCTATTCATGGGCAGTGGTTTCTCCCATCAATAATTATAATATAATTCCCTACATAGGAAAATATGTGCATTTTGGTGAAGTGTACAATGGCGAAAACGGTCCATTGGATATGGATTATTGGGTGCTGGATTATAACCTTGAAAAAGCCAAAAAACAATTTACAGATGCGCCCCGAATGATGAAAGCATTTGAATATTGGTTCGGGCCCTACCCTTTTTATAAAGATGGTTTTAAACTGGTAGAAGCGCCACATTTAGGTATGGAACATCAAAGTGCTGTTGCTTACGGCAACGGTTATAAAAATGGATACCTCGGTAGAGATTTAAGTGCCTCGGGTTGGGGTTTAAAGTGGGATTTTATAATCGTACATGAAAGTGGCCATGAGTGGTTTGCCAACAATGTTACTACAAAGGATCTGGCCGATATGTGGGTTCATGAGGGATTTACCAGCTATAGCGAAACATTGTTTACTGAATATTATTATGGCAAAGAAGCCGGCACAGCATACATTTCAGGTCTAAGGAAAAATATTAAAAATGACATCCCGGTCATCGCGGCTTATGGGGTAAATGCTGAAGGCAGTGGTGACATGTATTACAAGGGATCTAATATGCTCCATACTATTCGCCAGGTAATTAATAACGATTCGCTTTTTCGCAAGATCCTGCATGGCTTGAATTCAACTTTTTATCATAAAACAGTTACGTCAAAACAAGTAGAAGATTATATATCAAAAGAATCGAAAATAGACTTTAGTAAAGTATTCGATCAGTATTTAAGAACCACACAAATTCCGATGCTTGAATATAAAATCGATGGAAACAATTTAAAGTATCGTTATAAAGATATTGTGAAGGGTTTAAAAATGCCGGTCAAAATTAATTATAAAGGAGGGCGCTGGATTAAACCTACAGAACAGTGGCAAACATTGAATTTAAGCCAGGAAGGTGACAACCAGTTTTCTGTAGATCCAAATTTTTATATCATTACAAAAAAGCTGGATTAATTTCGCGACAAACAAGCCTATGAGCCAAATAAGAAGGCAGAGCATAATTTCTTCAGTTGTAGTATATGTGGGCTTTGCGCTTGGCTTTTTAAACACCTACCTGTTTACACGTGAGGGCTGCTTCTCCAAAGAAGAATATGGACTTACTGGCATTTTCATTGCGTTAGCTAACCTCATGTTCTCATTTGCCAACCTTGGCATGACCTCCTATGTTTATAAATTTTATCCGTATTATAAGGGCAATCTCGAAACAAAAAAGATCGACATCTTGTCCTGGGCCTTATTAGTTTCATTAATTAGTTTCTGTTTGATAATAGTGGCCGGATTGTATTTTAAAGATTTTATTGCGTATAAGTTTGCCAGTAATTCACCCGATTTTATAAAATATTATGTATGGATATTTCCATTTGGCTTAGGACTTACATTATACTCCATTCTTGAGAGTTATGCATGGCAGCTAAAAAAATCGGTACTCACAAATTTCCTTCGTGAGATACAATTCCGGTTGTTCACTACCATATTAATTGTACTAACATTTTCAGGACTGCTTACAAACTTTGACATCTTTATTAAAATTTATTCTTTCACTTATTTAGGCATTGCATTCATCCTTCTTTTTTATCTTATTTCAAAGGGTCATTTGCATCTAACCTTTAAAGTAAGTATTGTAACGAAGAAGTTTTATAAGAAGATAGTTACGCTGGTAAAATTTGTTTATGGAGGGACACTTGTTTTTGCGATAGCCGGTGTGTTCGATACAATAGTGATTGCCTCTGTGATGGGTCTTAAATTTGTAGCAATATATACACTGGCGCAAAATATAGGCAGCCTTATCCAGGCGCCTCAGCGTGGCATTATCTCTTCTTCTATTGCGGCTCTTTCGCAGGCCTGGAAAGATAAGGATCATGGGCGCATCTTGCGTATATATAAGCAGTCATCTATCAACCAGTTAATATTTGCCGTGGGCATGTTTGCACTGATATGGCTCAACTTTACTGACGGGGTATTTACATTTCATTTGCAGGAAGGTTACATCGATGCCAGGTGGATATTCTTTTTTATTGGCCTTTACCGGATTATAGATATGGGTACTGGTGTTAACGCACAAATCATCGCAACAAGTACCCTGTGGAAATTTGAATTTTATACCGGCGTCACCCTTCTACTGATTACCCTGCCGTTAAATTATATATTAACGAAGTATTACTATGGTGCTGTAGGTCCTGCAATCGCCAACCTTTTTACCTTTTCAATTTATAATGCCTTTCGTTTTTGGTATTTAAAAAAGAAGTTTAGCATGCAGCCATTTACCAAGGCAAGTTTATATGCAGTCCTGCTTGGCATTTTTGCATTTTACATCTGCTATTTTTTATTTAATCAATACACGGGGTTTTGGTGGCTGGTTATTAGGAGCAGTTGTTTCCTGGCCATATATATTTCGGGCACTTTATGGCTAAAATTATCTTCGGATATCATGCCTGTATGGAAGAGCTTGCAAAAAAAGGCGGGCATAAAAAAAGGAGATTAACTCTCCTTTTTATAATTTTTTATCTTTTTACTTTATTGTAATTCTGCCTCCCGAAATATATTTTTTACTATAATAATCATCTGATAAGCTGCTGATAGTAACACCGCCATGAACACTGCTGTGGGCGAAATATTTGTTGCCAAGATAAAGACCTACATGGCTTACGCCGCCTCTTGTATTAAAAAAAACAAGATCACCTTCCGCCAAATCTTCATCCGAAATTTTTTCACAAATATCAAACTGATCTTTTGCAGTGCGTGGAGCAGAAATACCGTACACCTGCAACAATAACTTACCGGTAAACGCACTGCAATCAATACCGCTCCTGTCCGTACCCCCATAGCGATAACGGGTGGCCCACCAATCATCAATAAAGGCATACAAAGCAGTATTGGTGATGCTCTCTACCTCCCTATTCATCATCATCGCATATTTGAATTGCAACGTTGAAGACTCTTCAATATTTTTAACAGATCCCCCGGAGGTTGTCTTAGAGTTGTTGGCAGTCAAATCGCCGGACCATACTGGCTCAACTGGTAAACTTGCCGCGGAGGCTTGAGGTATTAGTTCTATGTCTTCAATAAATTTAGGGAGACGTGCGGATTTTGTTTTGACTCCAGGTCGTTCGATGTTGACGTTGACTTGAGCTTTTACAGATATTGATGTTCCTGAAAAAATGCCAGTGGCTACAGCAACAAAAAATAAGTGTTTCATACGTAAAATTTGGGGTTTACACGTAAGTACAACTTAATCTTGTGTTATTTAATCGCCTAATAAATCTTCAATTTTAGCTATTGATCTTATCCTTTCTTTGAACCTTGTAATACAAACAATTAATAAATAAAATTTCTTAAATGCGTCGCAAAGGTAGGTTTCCAAATTTTAAAAAGCAACCTTTAAATTCATATCGTGAATTTAAACACATTGTATCTGTGGAAAAACGAATTAGACAACCGTTTTATTGTTTACGATATTTGTAGTCATTTTTGCACGAATTATTTCTAATGCAATTACACAAATTTTAAAACACGATCCGATAGCTCGGAATATACGAATTGATCATGGAGCCAATTTGATTTTACGTTTAAGGCTGGAAGTTTACTTGGTACCCAAAGCCTCAATGCACAAGAGGGCGATGCAACGATGATGCCATGAAAAACAAATGCCCGGACAAATTGAGTTATGAATTATGAATTATGAGTTAATGCACATTATCAACTATCCAGTATCAAGAATCAAGTATCAAGAATCCAGCATCAAGTACCTAATATCAAGCATCAAATATGAACTTTTCACACCTGCACGTACACACGCAATTTTCATTATTGGATGGAGCCGCCTCTATTCAAAATCTTTATAAAAAAGCAATTGCTCAAAAAATGCCCGCTCTTGCAATCAGCGATCATGGTAACATGTTTGGGGCATTTGAGTTTGTAAAAGAAGCATATAAACATACCAACGATGATAAATCATTGAAGGTAAAACCAATTGTAGGTTGCGAATTTTATATCACAACCGACAGAACACGAAAGACCTTCAGCAAGGATGAAAAAGATCCGCGCCATCACCAGATATTGCTTGCAAAAAATGAGCTGGGTTACAAAAATTTGGTCAAGCTTACTTCGCTTGGATATATCGAAGGCATGTATTCAAAATATCCTCGCATCGACAAACAACTGATACATAAATATCATGAAGGCCTGATAGCTACTACTTGTTGTCTTGGTGCGCTTGTACCTCAAACTATTTTAAAAAAAGGAGAAGCGGAAGGTGAAAATGAATTCAAATGGTGGCTGAATATTTTCCAGGATGATTACTACATAGAATTGCAACGACATGGCATACCCGACCAGGATAAAGTGAACCAGGTATTATTAAAATTCGCGAAAAAATACAACGTAAAAATAATTGCAAGTAATGATTCGCATTATGTGGATCAGAAGGATTCTAATGCCCACGATATTTTGCTTTGCATCAATACAGGCGAAAAACAAGCCACTCCAAAAATGAATGAATTTTCGGATGACGATGTGATGGTTAAAAACAAGCGTTTTGCATTTCCAAATGACCAGTTCTATTTGAAAACAATGGATGAAATGGCCAAAGTTTTCGATGATATTCCTGAAGCAATTGAGAATACAAACGAGATTGTTGATAAGGTTGATTTGCTTGATTTAAAAAGAGATATTTTATTGCCGCATTTCGTTGTGCCTTCCAACTTTTCATCGCAGGATGAATACC
>JBDSAP010000023.1:0-8529 GCA_039922055.1 Ferruginibacter sp. | reverse complement strand
ATTGAACCTTTGGAAAATCCGCCATGTTTGTTTGATCCTTTTCAGAAAAACGTATGTTGTCATAAAAACCCAACGAGGATGGATGTAAATGAATGTGCCCCATTATTACGGCCCCTTTTGGAACTCCGCCTTGGTTCGTGGCACACGAACCTTTCTTCTCCGCAATCAATCCCCATACAATACAGTAAAAATATTTTTCAAGAAACCAAACTCATCTATACCCGTTTCATAAAACCGTGCCGAAGAATAATGGTAACCGAGATAATCTTTTGCCAATTGCCATTTACCATTAACAGGATTATTGTGTATATATTCAAGCTTCTGCCTCGCCACTTTCAAACTATAAATTTCTACACCTAACGAATCTCTTTGCCATATCTCATGTTTTTTATTTGCTGCATTTACTTCATATAAATACGACTTGCTTTCCGCTTTTAAAGTTTTAGAAATTGATGGCCGGTATATTTTAGCAAACTTCCTTTGGGTGTTTCTTTTCCATTCAGTTTGTTTGTTGCCAGATTAAATGAATATGATTGGGCATTACCACAAATGCATAAACCGTAATAAGGCCTTCATCAGACAGCTTTTTCAGGTAGTCAATAATCAGTTGTTTATTTGAATCACTTTCTAACAAATGCAGCCATTTATGAATGGTGGCTGTCCAAAAATAAATCTCGCCAATACTTGTATGCGATTTTCTGGGTTGTAAATATTCCATACAACAATTTACAACTTCGCGTTTAAAAAATTAATCGATTCAGGAGTAAATTAGGCGGTCAAAAATTGGTTCGTGTGCCACGAACCAAGGCGGAGAACTGAAATTTAATAATTATTTATCCATGAAAACTGAAGCTCCGATTTTATATATTTCCGATTGAATGCCTTTAAGAAATATAATTACTGACATAGGGATATTTGCTCCAAATATTGAATTTTTCCAAGATTCGATATCGTGGTTACCCAATGATAAAGAAGCTTCGTGGGAAATATATTCTTTTACTGGAAGAGAATTAGAGCTTTTGTTAGCCAAGGTAAAAATATTATCCAATTTGTAATAAATGGAGTCCCCTATATGGTTATCAATAAAAATATTTCTAACATTATTGGTTTCACTATCATCTGATTTTATTTTTTTAAGATCTGTATTCGTATGATCAATATAGTCACTCAATTCGAGTATACTAATTCTTAGATTTGATATATTCGAACTGTCGTGAGTTTGAATATTTAGCTTTTGATATTGATCGTTGAAAATCTTTTTATTATACCTCACTGAGTCGTCTATAATAGTATTTAAAAATTGATCAGTTTTTGCCGTGTTATTGACACAACTCGAACAATTGAATAAAATGATACAAGCGATAAACTGTACACATAACAATGAGCATTTATTTAAGATATTCATAACTAAAAAAATATTTTTATAGTTGAGGAGGCTGTTACGGTCGCCGCACCCTTTTTTACCTCAACACTTACCCCCATTTGAATATTCGAGTTTTTCCCATCAGATGTGGCAGATACGATACTTTTCACTGTTGCAGGCCCCTTAGAAGCTCCAGCACTTCCTTCAACTGTCAATGAGCCATTACTATCGGTAGTGGTAGTTACCCCTAAATCTATACCGTTTCTGCTAATTGTAAGTCCAGCTTCGGTAGTTTTATTGCCATTCTGGTCTATGTTAAACTTGTAACTACCAGATACTGGTTTGCTGTTAACAGATGTAAGTGTTTCATTTGAGACCGTAGTTGTGTTAGTGGTTTTTGTTAAAGGTTCATTATTTCCAATGTTGGTATTATTATTCATAATGTAGTCAGCATTACCTTTTAAATTTGTAGAGGTCTCGGACGTATTAGTAGTTCTCACTCCGTTTGTCACAGTCACCGGACCATTAGTCGAAGTTTTGACGGGAATATACGTACTTAGCGTAAAAACCTTGGTGACCTTACGATCTATGTCACCCGCAAAGGTTGATATTTCCTTTTTAACAGCATCCCAAAACAGATTAAATCCCACGCACTCCAATCCCTCCAATTCTACATGGCCAGTAACCTTATTCTCGCTAAAAGCATATGTCGAATTATAAACATATTCATTAGCAAGGGGATCAATTTCTATAAATCTTCCTATCTGCGGATCATGATTTCTATATTTAAACTCAACCCAGTTTAAGCCTAAATCATCATCAAACTTTTGTCCCTGGAATGTTTTGTCTTTGTTCTGCAACTCTCCCGCAGCCTTAGAAGATATTCCGCTCATAGTGAGCCCGAATGGATAATAATGAGTCTCTTCCAATATGGGGCCGGGCTTGTGTATTACCTGTAAATTATCAAAGAACACATCGACATTACTCTCATTACTAATATACACAAATATATAACCATTCTTTGGTGCACGGATATTTTGCAACACCGGGTCAGTCTGCCAATGATCTTTTACTATTCCACTGGCGCCTGCCCTGCTGAAATTGCCTCCTGCATACTTAAACTGTTCGTCCAGAAAAATATAATTGATATACGCTTTGGGTATTGTTGTTACTTCTCCATTAGTACCCCGAAAAAAGGTGCCTGGTACCTGTCCCGTATTGATGCTTGTTAACTGGGAAGACGTAATACCTTTGCTTGCCGCAGCATTACCTGGTGTCAACAGCATATTCGCCATTAATGCCGCCAGATCCAGGGGTGTATTTGCATTGGTAACCGTTGCTGTATTTAAAAAATACGATTTACCCAAAATATCGATCTTATCCCCTGCCATCACTTTTATCATGAATTCAAGGCCCGTGCGGTTGCTCGTGGCATTTAACTTATACAGTTTTGTGCTGCCATCAGTTTGTATCGGTGTACAGCTCGAGGGGTAATTGATATTAGTAGGAGGGTTGCCGTTATGATTGTAATACAATTTTGTGTTGGCCACTGTTTCTGAAGGCCAGGAGACTATACCTGTTTCCAATGTAACTTTTGTATTGTCAATATTATAAAACCCCTTCTCATAATTGATCATGGAATTTACCTGTGTTGCACCTGTTGCGCTGTAAGTTCCTTCAAGAGTTGCCGCCGGGTAAATAAGGGTTTGAACTTCTTCCGTTAATACCATCCGTACATTTCCGAGGTGATCTTTTATAAAATAATCATACTGCAGATTAGCAGGAATGGAGCCAAGTAGTGGTTTAAATCGTATTCTCCCTTCCTCCTGTCCAACAAATTGCAATACATCCGTATAATCAGGATTCTGCGTATCTACCGGTGCCGTGGTTTTACTTTCGTATACAAAACCACTGACATAAGTGGTAGTGGTAGTAATAGTTTTGCCCGCTGTACTGGCATCTACCGTAACTTTTTTTAGTTTATTACCTCCGGCGTCATAAGTATAGGTGATAGTTCCTTTACTGGTGTTCAGATCTTTTCTGACGCCAATAACCGATGGTAGATTCAAGTGATTGTATTGTATGGCATCCCCTCCCGCAGGAGTAGCTATGTCTTTATTGAGATCCTTCACCAGATTACCATTTACGTCGTAGGTGTAATCAACCGTAGCTGCAGTTTTGTTCGGAGTTACTGACTGGTACAGGGAGGATGCCCTAAAGTCTCCCAGTTTGGTGGTCGTCTCATTTAAGAGGTCAATCACATTGAGCAACTTATTAGTCTTAGGTGTATAATTATAAGTCAGCTTATCAATATAATCGCTGGTAGTGGCCTTTACCCCTTTTTGCCACATGCGTAATATGTTGCCGTTCGCATCATACAGGAGATTTTCAACGCTAAAATCGATGCCTGCAGAAGTGTTAAAAATAGCCGCGGCACCTGTACCGGAAACATATTGAGTGAAGCTAGCACCAGACAAACGGTTCACGGCATCATAGGTAAAATCATATTTACGTTTTTTCTGGTCACCTTCACTTTTCCAGATGGTACCTCCAATGTTGCCATTATACTGCGGCAGGAATGAACCTAACGTGCTGTTTTTATCATAGCCTAACTGCATACCAAAATACTGATCAGCATTAGTAGCATTGTCTACATAAGCTTTGTTTATAGAAAGAAGCCAGCCACGTATATTATATTCAAAATCAAGATTAGCCAAAGCGGTGCCTGCAGCGGCTCCCGGCTTATTACCTATTTTTTTCTTTTTTACATTTCCTGATGCATCATATTGTATTTCAGCAATGGTTTTATAAGCACTCATTGCATTGCTATTAACCAGTGTAGTGCTTAATTTCTTTTCTGTCTTGATCAATCTTCCGAGATCATCGTACCCAAGTTGGGATACAACTATGCTGGTTTGAGCATTGGCGCCAGTCTTTTCCTGCCTTTGTATAGTGAGCAAAGGCTGACCTGTCCAAGTATACTGAGTAGTAGCAATGTCTTTACCTACAATATTCTGCGCCTGTGTTTGAATGACCCTGCCTTTATCATCATAGTATTGAATCGAATACAGGTAAGTACCAGTTTCCAGCACTTTTACTTTGGAGCCGGTGACCATTCCCTTTAGCTGCGCACTTTGAGCTGTAGCACTCACTGGGTAAGGCCAACTTGATGAAACTGCCAGCAGGTAAGCATCATCGGTTGCTGACCTGGTGCTTATGAAACTATGCCCGGTATTCGTGGTCAACCAATTGTAGTCATCGTAGAAAGTCTTCGTTAGTTCTTCCCAGGTGCCGCTCAGGGTAGGGTAACTGCTGCTTGAATAGGCTGCAAGATAGTGGGTGCTGAAACTACTTGTACTGTTCCATAAGCCTGACGAGACCGGTCGATTCAGTCCATCATATTGCGTATACATCCATTTAATAGTGCCGGTGCGCATTTTAGCATCCTGGCTTAACACCATCCTGTCTTTTGCATCGTAAATCATGTATACCTCACCCGCTCCTGGCACTTTTTTAACAACCATTCTGTTTCTTGAATCATATTCATAGCGGAAGCACTGTTCTGCCAAGATAGTGACATCGGTGAGCAGCCAGTTAGGTGAAATAAGCTCAACACCCAGGGGCTGAATGACACAACGTAACTGGTTTAAAACATCATAGATATAATATGTGCATAACCAACCTGAATGACCACTGCCAGTGCCTTGATCAGCAGCAGCAGTTAACTGTACTTTCTTTAGAATTACTTTACCGTCAAGATCCTTAAACTCTATTACCTGTTTTGAATTTTCATCTGTTGTGATGTTTTTAAACAGCTTACCGGCAGGATAAAATGCAGAACTGCTGTATGCTCCAAATAAGCCCAGAGTAGCATTATTGGTTACAGTCCATATTCTTACGGCATCAATATCAGTGTTAACCTGATAATTTGTTTTATTTCCCTTTTTGGTACTTCCTTCGCTTCCTATCCAGGAATTGCCAGGAGCATAGGTCTCTATGGCTCGGTTTAAGGGAGAAGATTCGAAATTTGTTTTGCCATAATAAAAGGTTTCGCCTTGCTGTTTAATTGGACTAATGGCATTGGCGTCACTGTAAAAATATTGTTGTTGATCAAAAGGGTTAAATTTGAATGCACCATCACTTACAGATGTGTTACCCCCATAAGTACTCGCTGCAAAAGGCAAATATGTCCGTAGCTCTCTTCCAAGAGCATCGTACACGCTGGAGGTAACCATATCTACAGCACTGCCTCCTGTTGGATAAGAACCTTGTTTTATGACTGCTTGAAGCGGTCTGCCAAAACCATCCATATACTGGGTAACCTGCTTTACGTCCCGCAGGCTTTTTGTTAAAAGTGTACTCGAATTTGGTTCAGGCGATGTAGCATTCCAGGTTCTCACGTAATTAGCTGGCATTGAGGATGGATATACCGCAGGTTTAACTGGAGTTACGTCCTGGCCACTTACTGGAATATTTTGCAAAAAAAATATTAAAGCACATGAAAGAGTGCTACATACTTTTTTAAAAAACCGAGTTTGCATAATAAGGTTTTAATTGTTGAGGGTAAAGCCAGTTGTTTTGATCTTTGTTTTAATTAATGTACCAGCTACTGTGGGCAGCAATTTCAGTACGAGGTTTGCATTCATTACGATTTAAGCTGCTGCTTTGCATATTCGTTGTAAAACGAATTTTTTAGATTAGTCCCTGGTCACCAGGTTCATTTTTTTTTGCAGGTATATATCGTATTTATCTTGCGGTATTATCGCTCGGTATAAAAGATCACGCTGATCTTCTACTTCCTGGAGATGTATACCGAGAGAATCTGTTCCGGCATATTCCTGCCACACCGCCATTTTTTGAGCATGTAAGTTTAGGTTTGTCACATAGATTAAATCCGCTTGAGCTGAATTGAGGTCAAGTGAATCTTTCATACGTGCTGATATCTTCGCGCTGAGTTGCATAGCAAGTGAGTCGCTTTGACCGAAAATGAAAGTGGTTGCGAATGATAGGGACAGACATAAAAACATTTTAATCATATAGAAATTTTTAATTAAGCTTATTCGAAATTCATGCAACTAGTGGGCTTCTGCTCGGTATAATTGGCTGACCAGGTTCCATCTGACCATTCATAATGATAAGTGCAATCCCACAGCGAGCCATGTACCTGGACGGAGCTGGTGTAGATTTTCATACCTGTCTGACAAGCGCCACTGACGCATTTTTTATCTACTCCACTACAGGTTGACGTATTGCAAGTGGGAGCACAGGTTCCATTTGTATTGGCATAGGTTGGGCCATTTACATTGAGATAATATTGCGCCAGTGCATCTGCATCATATTGGGTGGGACCAGTGTAAGCGCCTGCTGCAATAGTGTAGGTCACTTGGCTCCCGGTATAGTTGGTCCCACAATCACTACGTGTGAATACACCACTCTTTACAGTATTATAAAAATTAAACGTTCCCTTACTGCATATTGCGGTGTTATCAGCATAGGCCTGTCCTAATTGATTCAAAGCAGTTACTGCCTTAACATTGGCTTCTGCTACAGAATTGACAGAAAAATATCTTTTTGCTGGAATTGAATATGTTATTGCTGGTGCAGCGTAGCTAGATAAACATTTTTGACAAGTAAACGACTGGCTGATCGGGTCATTAAAAAATACGTCTATATTTCTATCTGTCGTTGGATCAAGATAATATTCAAATTGCTTGACGATGTTGCCGTCTTTATCTTTATGGGTTAAAAGCCGGTCTTTATTGTCATACAGGTACGTTGTAAGATTGTTGTTGACGTCTGTCACACTCGTAATTCCAACATTATTTTTATAGGTGTATGTTTCCACCCTGGCATTTGGTAGTGAATTCCTGATTAGTTGAATCTGGCTTCTTAAACCATTTTCATCAAGTGCACATAAACCTGCGGGAGTTACCGTTAATGATGCGATCGCCTGGCTATAAGTTGCTCCCACAATTTTGGCCACGGGATACTGACAGTTACTACCACCCCAAATAACTGCGCTTACACCAGCTTTCGTTGTATACTGCGTAATGTTTCCTTTAACATCATAAAAGTCAATGGTGCTTTCTGTAAGTAAGATATCATCAAGATATGACTTTTGAATGCTTTGCAGGGTGATGTTGCCATTTCCTGCGTCACTATAATTCAGTTTGGTAGCGGAAGTTTTAACCAGGTCGGAAAATGTATTTACTAGTACGACTTTATCAATTATATTTTTTGAAATCATCGTAGTGTGGATGGGAATGCTGCTTAGCTCATGAGGGTACTTATATTCAGTAATAATTTGTTCATTTTTGCTCCCAATCGTTTTTCTGCTAGTAAGATTATGATGCGCCGTATTGCCATAAATGTTCACTGTTTGCTTTGTGATTGGGTTCAATCCGTTCTCATCATAAAATGTTTCGGTCAAAGTATCGTTATAGACCCAGTATGACAACATATCGTACCGGATAGCATTATAGGCACCCATCAAGGAAGGTACAACAGCGGTTTGAGGTGGACAATTACTTAAAGGCAGGTAAGGACCAGGGGTATATCTTTTCTCTACAGATAGTCCGCTCACCACTAATTGATCTGCAGCATCGTACTTATAAGTGTAGGCTTCTTTATTTAAAGGAATGACAGTACCTGTTGATGTTTTTTTAAATACTAATTTGTCTTTTATATTCCCGTTCATAAAGGCGCTGAAATTAGTCAGCGGCGCACCGATGATATCCTGACCAAACTTTATGACTCCTTTTGCATCAGAACGGGTAAGAAAAGAAGTCTGTATACCACCCCCCTCAAAATCCTGACCTTTGCTTTCTACAACAGAGGAATAACTAATTGGACTTCCACTATAGTCAAATATGTTTACAATGGAACTGGAATACATGGCTTTACCCCTGCATAAACCCAAATATGGACCTGGTGATGAGCCGGCACCTAACTGAGCCTGGCAAGTTATGGCCTTCATAATGTCCCTGTTATAAATATAAGTGGGGATTTCGCTTAAGGATGATACATCCGGGGTTGCAACTGTTCCGTAAAAATATCTATTACAGGATGTCACCGCACTTGGAGTTCCACTCAATAAAAATTTAACCCTTGCGCCACCCACTACTTTATTGATGTTTCCCATACCGCTTGCTGCCGGATGATATTTT
>JBDSAP010000022.1:0-3545 GCA_039922055.1 Ferruginibacter sp. | reverse complement strand
CGGCAATATGCATGCTTCAGCAGTTAACGATTGCCCAGTTAACCACTACACCCAATGGAGGCAATAAGAAAGCAATGGTGGGAGAACGGGTAGGCCTCACAGATATTACGATCCGTTACGATAGGCCGGCGGTAAAAGGAAGGGAAGGCAAAATATGGGGCGAACTGGTTCCTTATGGATTTACTGATCTTGGTTTTGGTACCAGCAAAGCGGGGCCATGGCGGGCCGGTGCAAATGAAAATACTACTATCGACTTTTCAACTGATGTAAAGGTGGAAGGCAAAGATCTTGCAGCGGGCAAGTACGGTTTTTTTATTGCAGTTGGTAAAGACGAATCAACGCTCATCTTCTCAAAAAACAACAGTGCATGGGGTAGCTTTTTTTATGATCCTTCGGAAGATTTATTACGTGTTAACATAAAACAGCAACCACTTGACAAGCCTGTGGAATATCTTCAGTACACATTTGTTAACCAAACGCCCAATAGCGCTGTGGTTGCCCTTCAATGGGAAAAATTAATGTTCCCTTTTAAAGTGGAAGTGAATGTGAATAAGGCACAGGTAAGGTCCTTCAGGAGTGAGCTGCAAACTGACAAAGGCTTCGACTGGCAAACATGGGTACAAGCCGCCAACTGGACAGCAGATAATAATACCGATCTTGAAGAAGGACTTAAATGGTCTGACTATGCCATCAATGGCCAATTTGTGGGACAGAAGAATTTCAGAACCTTAGCCGCCAAAGCAAGAATATTGAATAAGCTGAATAGAAAGGCAGAAGCTGATTCTTTGATGAAGGAGGCCTCTGCTTTGGGTACCATGATAGAAGTGCACGGCTATGCCCGCCAGTTGTTAGCCGATAAGAGGTATAAGGATGCAAGCGAAGTATTTAAAGCCAATTACAAAAAGTTTCCAAACGTTTACACAACCAACATGGGGATGGCTCGTAGCCTGAGCGCTGAAGGAAAATATAAAGAGGCATTAAAGTATGCCACTGCCGCATTGCCGCAGGCGCCTGATGTTGCCAACAAAAATAATGTACAAAGTATGATTGAGAAACTGAACGCAGGAAAAGATGTAAACTAAGTTATATAGATTTCTGTGATTGGTGAATGAACAATCAATGTCGTTTACTTTAGAAATTTCACGCAAAGAATGAAAAGAAGATAAGCCGCAAAGTCTATTTTTATCTTCTCAGCGTTCTTACCATGTACTACTTTGCGGCTTTGCGTTAAAAGGCATCTCATCGACAACAATTTATACAACCTTGTGTAATAATAGGTTGTATAATTTCTATGAACCCGGCATCAGTACGACTTTGAACATCGTTGCGTCGCACTCTTGTACTGTTGATTTTCTGTGCAGCAAACACACTAACCAGCCCGTAAAAAACTAAAAGAGCACCAATTAAAAACTTTCGATTGTGACCGCAATAAAAAATAAGAAAAGAAAAATATGGATATACATATTGCTGCCATTGATCTTAATTACCGGCACACTATCATACTATCAACTCTTATATAAATCACCAAGAGTGAACAGCGGAATAGTAAAGCTGGAAAGCGTTTTTAAAGGACATAAAAATTTAGTGACAGCGGTAAGGTTTAGTCCGGATGATTCTTTAGTGATTACAGGAAGCGTTGATAGCAGTATAAAAATATGGCGAAGAGCAAATGGTGAAATTGTAAGATTGATACGCCAACCGGAAGGAATCGCCTACCTTGATGTGAGCACTGATGGGGAATATGCGATAACCGGCAGCTATGATGAGATTGCCAGGATATGGCGACTAAGCGACGGCGCATTGATGAAAGAATTGAAAGGGAGTAAGGGTACTATTTGGACGGTCGCTTTTAGCCCGGATGGAAACTTAGCCGCAAGCAGTGGTGATGATAAAATGGTGAGATTGTGGAACACAACAACAGGCGAACTGCTGCGAACATTGCGGGGGCACGAGCTCGTTGTATGGTCGTTGAAATTTAGCCCCGATGGAACTAAACTTGCCTCCTGTAGTTTTGATCATTCTATTAAACTCTGGAATGTTGCGGACGGTAGTTTGCTGAGAGATAATAAAGAACACACAGAAGCAGTGGTAGATCTCGATTTTAGCCATGATGGTAAATTACTTGCCAGCACAAGTGATGACTGCACCATCAAAATATGGAACGTGGATAATGGGGGCCTGGTGAGAACAATGAAGGTGCCCGAACATGTGCAGGCTGTAGCCTTTAGCCCCGATGATAAATATTTAATGACTGGTGGCAGGGATAAAACAATGCCTGGTGAATTGCTACAAAACATGTTTGGTAATTCTGAATTTAATAAAGGCGTTTCAGCAAGATTGTGGGATGTTGCGACGGGGACTTTACTTCAAACATTTGCAGAGCACAGCAACGATGTAATGGATATTGCATATAGTCATGATAGTAAATGGATCGCCACTGCAAGCGCCGATAACACAGTTGAGTTATGGCATTTTAAATAATAATAAAGAGTTGCAGTAAATAAGCAGACGCTACGATTACTGACAAGAGATCAGGCAATACTTGTTTATTTGTATTCGAAATCTGCCCATAGTTTATTAAGGCTCAACCAAATTTTGTGGCTGAATGCCTTCGGTGACAATTCATGGAAGATAACCGTCTTGCCCTTTTCTTTATAAGGCCTCACATGAATAAGGCAATTCAGTATCAGCGGTTTTTGTTCCATATAGTCAAGCATTTCAATTGTTCCCGAATAAGTTTCATGATCTCCTTTTGTGGTCTTTGTCTTTTTTATAATTGCTTTGGCGGGAAAGATCTTTTCTTCCGGGATCTTGTATGCGCCCTTATTTATTTCAACGAGGCCGGTGTAATATGCCTGCAAATTAGTTTGAATTACCTGCTCACCCATTTGGGGAAGGCTATCTAAATACCACAAAAAAGTATAACTCCAGTAATCATCGGTTGTTACCTTTGCCCAACCCGGAGTAAACCGGATATCTTCTACACCTTTGTATGGAATTTGAGGTGCAAACCCAATAGGAATTAAAAAACGTTCAACATCCCACCCCGCAGGCGTAGCCAGCGTATAAGGTGGTGGCCAGTTTTTTCCATCAAATGCAGCTTCCACATCCTGACCTGAAACGGCTAATGATGTAAGGCAAATAACGAAGATTAATATGTTTTTCATGACAGGTATTTTTACAGGGATGTTGTGGTATCCGGTGTCAATCTACAAAAAATATTGTTAGCTGTATTTGTTATTGTCTTTGCTGCATTATACTTATAGTTTTATTGCCGCATCCCATCGTCTGCTGACAACTACGGTTTTTGCATCTGCTATTTTTTCTATTTCATTTACCAGGTCAATTAAGCAGGGGTATATCGTTTGTGCTACAGTAACCGGATATAGCAAGCGCAATCGGATTAAGGATCTCCTGATCCGCAGGTCTGTATTCAAGTGATCCGGATTGAACATTGGCAGTGAGCACTAAAGGAACCGCAATATTTAAGTTGTTAGGTCTGTCGATCATTACCAGGTATTGCACCGGGTTGGTATTGTACCGAT
>JBDSAP010000021.1:0-4575 GCA_039922055.1 Ferruginibacter sp. | reverse complement strand
ATCTAAAAGCCCCCCTTCGGGGGGTTGGGGGGCCACAAATAACAAATCCTTCCCCACCTGCAAAGTCTTCTGCACACTCTGGCTCAGCCTCAGCTTCATATCGTCCGTTACGGCGAGCCGGTCTACCACTACTTCTATATCATGGATCTTATACCGGTCTACCTGCATTTTGGGCGCCAGGTCCTTTATTTCGCCATCGATCCGCACTTTTAAATATCCCTTTTTCCTGATCTCTTCAAACAGTTCCCGGTAATGTCCTTTACGCCCTCTTACCAGTGGCGCAAGCAGGCTGATCTTTTGATTCTTAAATTTTAGAAAAATGTTAGTTACAATCTCTTCCTCACTAAACTTCACCATCTTTTTGCCCGTGTTGTAGCTGTATGCATCTCCCACCCTTGCATACAAAAGACGCAGGAAATCATATATTTCGGTAATGGTTCCAACGGTACTGCGGGGATTTTTGTTGGTCGTTTTTTGTTCGATGGAGATCACGGGTGAAAGACCAGTGATCTTGTCAACGTCCGGGCGCTCCATATCACCCATAAACTGGCGGGCATAGGCGCTAAAACTTTCCATGTACCGCCGCTGGCCCTCGTTGTAAATGGTATCAAATGCCAGTGAAGATTTGCCACTGCCGCTCACCCCGGTAAATACCACCAGCTTATTTTTAGGAATTTGAATGTCGATGTTTTTGAGGTTGTGCTCCCTCGCCCCAAACACTTCAATCAGGTCATTCTGAAGCATCGTTTCAGAAACGGATTTATTTTCTTTCGTCATGTATTTTTACTTGGTGCAAAGGTACAAAACAAAATGCCTGCCATTTGGTTGCAGTTAAATTTGAAAATGTGAAAATCGAAAGCATTAACTCATCATCCAACATTCATTTAACATGCATAGTTTTTTTTCCAGGCATTTGTTTTTCAATTTAGCATTGTTGCGTCGCACTCGTGTACAGTTGAAGCTTTGAGCAGCAAATAAAATCGCAACCCTTAAACAATTTCAAATTCGTGTAATTAGCATTTGTCGCTTGCACATGGTTACTGATTATTTTTGTAGCTTTATGATAAATGCATTTGAATGACAATTCATGATAAAAAGGTTGAAGTACTCACCCTATTGAGTGAAACAAACGATGTGGAACTTATAGAAGAAGTCTATTCTCTTCTACACCCTTCCGAGGCTGTGCAAAATATCGAGATAAAAGAACTTCCTGATACCCTGCAACAAAAAATAAATAAAGCCATTGAAGATTATAAAAGTGGCAATTATATTACGCATGATGAGATGAAACAAAAGGTTCAACAATGGCTTACCAAATAGTATGGACTGCTGAAGCCGATAATAATTTTCGTTCAATCATAGTTTATTTAAAAGACAACTGGTCTGATCGATCAGCAGAAAAATTTGTTACCAGAACAATGAAAAAACTTGAAAGAATTGCTGAGATGCCTTATGAACCGAAATTTACCTCTCAAGCAAATGTGCAAATGATAAAACTCGATAGAAAGAATGTACTTTTCTTTTCTATTGAAAATAATAATATGGTATTGCTAAGTATCTATCCTTTCAAAAGAGATATTAAAAAGAGCCGATATTATTAATTTAACGATCTCATGTTTGTGCAAATGTTTTATCCCCACTCAAATAAACTAAACCGGTATTACGAATCACAAGTCGTCTCCAAAAAAACATTTCATGTTATTTAATTTATTTGGAAAGAAGAGAGAAGCCAATACCGAAAAAATATTCATAGACAAGGTCTACATTTCCGCAGCCGCCAAAATGCAGGCCTGTCTTGATATGGCGAAAGAAGATCCAGCGACTGTATTTATAGCGTGGTTCAGCGATACGGCAGCAAAATACAAAGCTTTGTTTAGTGCAAATGGGATAGCGGAAAACAAGATAATAGAAGCCCGCTACCTACATACATCACAGATTCAAAATCATTTGCCCGTTTTCCTGGAACACTTTCCCTTACATGCGAAAGAAATGGAGGTTGCTGAAAAATTTCCCGAAAATAAGATCCTTGTATTAAGCTCACTGGATGAACCGCTCTTTGCATATTTTGGCGGCGAGAAGATTATCTCAACTATGAAGGCGATGGGAGTAAAAGAAAACGAAGCAGTCGAGCATCCGCTTATATCAAAATCGATATTGAAGGCACAGGAGAAGATCGCTAAAAAGGTAACGATTGAACAGCCAGCCAACTCACAGCAGGATTGGTTTGATCGTAATTTAAAAAAAGATCTTTAGGCTTCACTCATCCTTCTCAGGTAATTCATTACGGCGGTAATTTCACCATAGGAATATGCTTCTCCTAATTTTTGTTTTACCGGGGCAATTGCTAAACTATTTTTATTTTCTTCAATAGCCCGCGTGATAACCGTTACCTTCTCCTTGCTCACTATTTCGTTAATTGCAATTTCACCGGTAAAAACGAAATGCCCCAAATGCTCTTCAATGGTGCTTCTTTTCAATTCCCGTGCTGTAGCAATTTCATTGATGTCTTTACCCTGCTGAAATAATTGGAGACTCATCAATTTTGTTTCTGTGGGCTTATCCGTCCCGATCTTTCGTTGTCGCTTTGCTGTCTTGTTATGTATATTGGTCGTAAGATTATTGGCACGGCAATAATTAATGAGCACATCTAAAAACAGGGACCCATACTTGGCCAACTTAACAGCGCCGAAACCAGAAATCTTTTCCACATCTGAGTGGGTGAGCGGCAGATAGGTAGCAAGCTCGACCAATGTAGCATCCGAAAATACCTGGAAGGCAGGAACGTTTTCTTCTTTTGCAAGTTGGTAACGTACCTGTTTTAAAGACCTCAATAAATCTTCATTTATGGCAGTGGCAACATTTTGAGCCGATAAATTCTTGTGAGCGGTTATTGATTTTACCAGCATCACCTGTAGCTCACCTTTTAACACCTGGTTGCTATTTTCAGTTAACTGGAGCACCGGGTATTCGCCCTCGCTTTGCTGTAGGTAATTCAATTGCAACAGCTCTCTTATGTATTGCCGCCATTGATCCTTGCTAATTTCTTTTCCGATCCCAAACGTTTTCAGCAACTGGTGTTCCGGCCTTATGGTACTGCTTCCTCTTAGCAGGTCAATGATATAATTTATACCAAATCTTTCCTTTACACGACTGACCGCACTCAATAGTTTTTGAGCTTCAATTGTTGCATCAACTTTTTCTTCATCGCTCAGGCATACATCGCAGTTACCGCAGAAGTTCGGTGCAGGTTCATCAAAATAGTTTAGCAAATATTTTCTCCTGCATTGTCTTGTAGCACACAGTGCGGCCATTTGATCAAGCTTCTTAAGCATGATCTTGCTCTGTGCTTCATTACCTTCCACCCTTGCAAAACTTTTTAATTTAAATACATCCGCTGCGCTGTAAAACAATACCGCTTCGCTGGGCAAACCGTCCCTTCCTGCACGGCCCGTTTCCTGGTAATAACCTTCAATATTTTTTGGCATATCCACATGCACCACGTACCGCACATTACTTTTATTAATACCCATACCAAATGCAATTGTGGCAACAATGATCCTTATATCATCTCTCAAAAACTTTTCCTGCGTGGATTCCTTCAAGCTTGTTTCAAGGCCGGCATGGTAAGCCGCGGCATCATATCCCTCATCCCTCAATGCCTCCGCTAATTTTTCCGTAGAACTTCTGCTTAAGCAATAAATAATACCGCTTTCTTCCCGGTGATCTTTTAAATATTCCAGCAGTTGCTGTAAATGATTTTTTTTGTGTTTGATATGATAACTGATGTTGGGACGATTGAAAGAATTTTCAAAAACAGTATAAGTTGACAGTTCCAGCTTTTGAATGATATCCTTCTTTGTCAGCTTATCGGCTGTTGCTGTTAAAGCAATAATCGGCACTGAAGGAAACTCTTTTTTTAGCTGGCCGAGAACAAGATATTCCGGCCGGAAATCATGGCCCCAATGGCTGATACAATGCGCCTCGTCTATAGCGAACATCGATACATTGATCTCTTTTAAATAATTGAGCAGGCTGTTCTGTCCTACTAATCTTTCAGGCGCAACATATAACAGCCGGAGGTCATTATTTTTTAATCTTTTAATGATGGCTGCCTGTGCAAACGAACTCTGACTTGAGTTCAAAAATGCAGCAGCAATGCCATTCAATGTTAATGCATCTACCTGGTCTTTCATCAATGCGATGAGGGGTGAAACTACAATGGTAACACCATCAAATAGAAGCGCAGGTACCTGGTAGCACAAAGATTTTCCGCCGCCGGTCGGCATCAAAACTATGCTGTCGTTTTTATCCAGCACATTCTCAATGATCTCCTTTTGATTGTGGCGGAATTCATCGTATCCAAAGTATTGCTGAAGTGTTTGCTGAATATTATACATCTGTTCCGGGTCGGTTTAACTATGTTGGCTAAGATAGAAAACAATATTGTTTTAATTTTTTAACATTTTAGAAATAAGCACTCTCAAAAATTACATATCCGCTGTAACCCAGCAACAGCGTAACTTTTATCCGATGGTAAAACGTTTTTAAAAAAATTTATTTGGAATTTAAAAATAA
>JBDSAP010000020.1:0-51419 GCA_039922055.1 Ferruginibacter sp. | reverse complement strand
TATTGAACTGGAAATTGGAGAACCTATTTCCACTTTTGTTTTTTCCAAATTGGATTGGGAAGGAAAACATAAATATACCCCACTTTATCAGAATATTAAACGAGATGGAATCATTTTGATATGAGCGGGACATCTAACGATTACATAGAGTATAGAATAAACAAATCTAAAGAAACACTTGCAGATGCAATTTTGCTATCTGAAAATGAACGATGGAATTCGGCAGTAAACAGACTGTACTAATGCTGCCTTTTATTTAGTTAGCGCTCTAATTCATCAAAGAGGGAATAAAGCTCAATCTCATAATGTAACAAAAACTCAATTCAATCTTCATTTTATTATATCTGGTTTGATTTCTTTGGAACATGGTAAATTATATGCAAACCTCTTTGACTGGCGTCAAGAATCGGACTATGCAGATTTTATCAATTTTGAAAGGGAGTTTGTTAAAGAGCTGATTTCAGAAGTTCAAATTTTTAATACCGAAATATTAAAACTACTGGATACGTAAAACAAACCTGCTGCTAACAATGCAATGGTTGGGTGTGACATCTTTCTTTTGATAATTCCGGATAATTGATAATTTTCTCTCTTTTAAGCATTTCCCCCAATTTGGCGCAAGCCATTTCTTCGAAATAAGTGACCTCATGCATTAGCGCAAGCATGTCGGGTAGGTTAAGTGGTTAGCATGCTTGTCCCATATAACAAAAAGAGCCAATAGTTTTTTAAACCACATATTGTTATGCAAAAAAAACTTCAGCAACTTCAAATAGGCTCAACGTTCGGCTCTCTTCCTTCCCGGCAAAGACTCAATGTTTTGTGCCTCCAAAAGAAAAGCATTTAATAAAATACTGCTCCGTAGAACGCAATGTCCCTGGCCAACACACGGGCTCGGGAGGACATTGCTGCTAAGGAATCCGTTGCAGACACAAACACCGCAAAAATAATATTGACTTTGAGTAATACCCTGTTCCAGCTAAACCTGCGGGATTTAAAAACTGTTGACCAAACAAAGGCTTAAGTATAACCACATCACCCACTGACATGTCTGCTTTACACCCCACCTGTTATATTAGATCCTCCTAAATTTGCTTCTTCAAAACAAATTATATTCTTCAAAAATGAAATCACCGGAATTCATAGCTCTTTCAGCATGTACAATGACACTCACGGCTTTGGGAATTGACATTATGCTTCCCGTATTGGGTGAGCTTCGGCAACATTTCGGACTACCACCAGATTCGACGGTTACTTCACAGATCATTGGTTTCTTTTTTATGGGGCAGATTGCTCAAATCATTTTTGGAGTTCTTTCAGATCGGTTCGGACGACTTCCCATCCTTCGTTTTGGATTTCCTCTCTACATCATTGGAGGAATAGGAGCTGCCTTTTCCCCAGACCTGAAGATGATGTTTGCGGCCCGCTTTGTGGCAGGCATGGGGGCGTCAGCAGTCCTTATGACCACGATAGCGGGAGTTCGGGACCGCTACGTGGGAGATCAGATGGCCCGTATCATGTCGCTCATCTTCACCATATTTTTATTCACTCCCGTGCTTGCACCTTTTCTGGGTTTAGCTATTCTGTCCGTTTCATCCTGGCAGATAGTATTCCTTACGCCGCCTTTATTTGCGGTTTTTATTTTTGTTTGGTCACTCCGATTGAAAGAGTCACTTCACCCCGATCAACGTGCAACACTTAACTGGCGAAGCATTGCTAACAACATCCGGATAGTAATCACTAACCGCACCTTTATCCGGTATACTGCAATTACAACTCTCCTCTTTACAGCATTAAGTTCTTATGTTGCCAGTTCTGAACATATCGTTGGGGAAATCTATGGAAGACCAAAACTTTTTGCCTGGATCTTTGCAGGCATGGGTTTAGGAATGGCGCTGTTTACCCTTGTAAATTCCCGTCTTTCGACGAAGTATGGCGCCCGGAGAACGATTAGGTTCCTGCTTGTCGCTTACTCCCTGGTGGCTGCTTTTTTATTATTCTGTACTTTGACTATGGGTGACCCTCCGGACATTCGCTTATTCTTTATAACAATAGCCTTACTGATGGCTATAAATTTAGCTGTTGAACCAAATAGCAGTGCCCTTGCAATGGAACCAATGGGAAGTATGGCGGGCCTGGCATCGGCTCTCTATGGAACTTCATTTTTTTTCGTAGGAGCAACTATTGGCTCAGTGATAAGCTATCTAATGGTCCACCGGGTTTTACCATTTGCGTTAAGCTCTTTTATCATTGGGTTGTTAACTGTACTTCTCGTGTTTACTGATCGCCGCCCTATGCGTGAAAGTAATTTAGATGTACCAACCGTTAAATGAATTTGGATAGCAAACTTTTCGGATGACTAATAATCCAGGCACGGGTTTATGTAGAGTGCAATTGTTATTGATATCCGGCTATTGACTTTTTTTGAACGGGTAATATATTTTTAAGAACTCGTTCTTAATTCTACTTTGACATATTTAAAAAAATGTAGCTCACGGTTACGATAGTTTAATTACGGAACGAAAAAGATACCATGAAAAAATACAGTACAAGTGAGTGACACAACAATGCCGCCATAAAAAACTTCTGCTGGTCAACAAAAAAACACAAAGGTTTGACTTGGCAAAGTAGAATTAAACACTCTTCAATAATTTGTAAATAGTATCTCCTTAAAAATTATCCGGTCATCTGTTACAGTAAGCAATTACAGAAATATTGCTAAATAATTTTAAGTTCTTATCTTGAAGCAGGGAAAACCTTTCCGCACTAACTGTCAATACCTGCAATATGCTTTTTAATTCGTTGAATTTTGCGCTGTTCGTACCCATTGTTTTTTTCCTGTATTGGTTTGCAACAAAAGGAAATATAAAATTGCAGAATGTCCTTTTGCTTGTGTCCAGCTATTTTTTTTATGCCTGCTGGGATTATAGATTTCTATTCCTGCTGATATTCTCCACCTTTCTTGATTATTATACCGGTTTAAAAATATACAATGCACCCGGCAAAAAGAACCGGCTTTTCTGGCTATGGCTAAGTATTATAGTGAACCTCGGATTCCTGGGGTTTTTCAAATACTATAATTTTTTCTCGGCTTCTTTTGCTGAAGCACTTTCAAACGTGGGTATTAGGGTTAACCCGTGGACCTTAAGAGTGATCTTACCGGTGGGTATTTCCTTTTATACATTTCATGGCCTGTCTTATATAATTGATATTTACAAGAACAGGATACAGCCCGAAAAAAACTTTATAATCTATTCCGTATTTGTTAGTTTTTTTCCGCTGCTGGTTGCCGGGCCTATTGAAAGAGCCACTCACTTATTGCCACAAATTCAACAAAAAAGAACCTTTGAATACACAAAGGCCGCCGACGGTTTAAGGCAGATATTATGGGGGCTATTTAAAAAAATAGTGATTGCCGATAGCTGCGCACAATTCGCTGATACCATCTTTAATAATTACCCGGCATTCAACGGAAGCACACTTATTTTAGGAGCCTTCTTTTTTGCAATCCAGATCTATTGTGACTTTTCAGGCTATTCCGATATTGCTATTGGCACAGCCAGGCTTTTTGGCATTGAACTTTTAAGAAATTTTGCATTCCCCTATTTTTCAAGGGACATTGCTGAATTCTGGAGACGATGGCACATCTCATTGTCATCATGGTTTAGAGACTACCTGTATATCCCATTGGGGGGAAGTAAAGGTGGAACATGGATGAAGATCAGGAACACCCTGATCATATTTTTAGTGAGCGGATTTTGGCATGGCGCCAACTGGACATTTATAATTTGGGGTTTATTGAATGCGCTTTATATCATGCCTTCCATAATTTTTAATACCAACAGGAACAATCTTGATATAGTTGCACAAGGCAAAATATTTCCTTCCCTGAAAGAATTAATTTCTGTTGTAATAACTTTTTGCTTAACCACATTTGCCTGGATCTTTTTCAGGGCAGATAGCCTTACGGCTGCCTTCAGGTATGTAAAGAAAATATTTTCATCGTCTACTTTTAAATTACCAAATATGAGCGCCTTTAGTGGCGATCCTTCTGTTTACTTTGTACTGTTATTGGTAATGCTGTTTATGATAGTGGAATGGTTAGGAAGAGAACGCCAGTATGCTATCGCCAAAATTGGCCATTGGTCTCCCGTAGCGGCTAGATGGTCCGTATACTTTACATTGGTGGGTGTAATTTATTACTTTACATTTTCTGGCAGAGGGCACCTATTTATTTATTTTCAATTTTAAGAGCGTATGAATAAGTTTTTAAAAAAGAGTCTTTTGTTCTTCGCGGTAGTTGTGATCGTCATTTTTGTTTTAAATCTTTTCCAAAAAGAGGGCTTTACCTACAACACCTATTTCGCTTCAACCATTGATAAACATAAGCTGATTGACAGTATCACGTCACCGGCCATTATCCTGGCGGGCGGCTCTAACCTTGCATTTGGAATTGATAGCAAAGAAATAGAAAAAGCAAGTGGCATGCCGGTGGTAAACCTGGGCCTTAATGGCGCCCTTGGATTAGATTTTATTTTGAATGAACTAAAATATTCTATAAAGGAAAATGATATTGTTTTTTTATCGGTGGAATACTTTCTACCGCAAACCGGCAAATATGATTTTAAAAAGATCCTGGCTAATTTTTATCCGCCCGCACATAAATTTTACAACCGCAATTACCTTTCTGAATTAGAGTTTTATTTAGAGTATGACCATAAAATATTTAAGAATATATTTTCTAAAAATAGTGTTCTCTTTCAGAAAGCTGCATTGAAAACACCGGAAAATCCAATTTATTCAAGAGAGGCATTTAATAGAAATGGCGATGTTATTAGTCATCTCAACCAACCTAATAATAAACAATTAAACGACAGAAGCAGGATGGTTTATCGTTACTGGGAAGGTATAAATGCGATCAACCAATTTTACGATTTTGCCCGTACTAAAAATGTAACACTGTTTTTTGTGTTCCCCGATTATGCAGCTTCCGAATATGAAAAAAATAAAAGGGCGATTGCTGCTTTAGAATCGGATTTGCGGAAAAATCTGAAGGCTGAAATAATAAACAGTCCGGGTGATTTAGTTTTTGCAGATAGTTGCTTTTTCGACACTGTTTATCATCTGAATAAATTAGGAAGGGAACAACGAACTGAAAAATTAATTGAATTAATTAAAACAAACACGCACATACAAAGCTGCATTGCAAAGGCTGTTGCTCCAATGCCGGCAAAATAATAATACTCTACTTTACAAAGGGTAAAAACGTGAAAAGATTTTTTGTCCGGGCAGTGAAGCAATGGGCATCATCGTTGCATTATTTATCTCGAGTAGGGTTTTGAGTGCTGGCTCGGGACGCCTTCTTGTACTTTTTATCGTTGGGTAACTTTAATTATGTTTTGAATTAAATGAGTGATGTTTTATTTGTTTAGATAACAAAATAAAGCCTCGGTAAATTATCCTTGCGCAGTACACATTATATTGATCTCCTCCCCTTGCCATCACCTGTACAATTAATTTACCTGGTCTTTGAATTTGCCCAAAAAAAACACTCATCTCAATTGCGTTGTATCCACCCTCGAAGGTGTATCAGTTCCGTTTACAATAGTTACTGAGCTTAACGCAATTGCTTTAATAATCTCCCTCATATTTTCAAGATCCAGGGTACCGATCTCATCGCTTGCTTTATGGTAATTTGGTTCACTGTCCATTTTAGATGTTGATATGGTGTGGGCAGGAACGCCAAGCCTGGCAAGCGTTGCATTGTCTGAGCGGTAAAATAATTGTTGATCAGGATATGGGTCGGGATGAAATGTGAATGAAGTACCCACTAAATTTTTCTGAAGAATTGTACTCATGCCCGATTTCTCAAAACCCGTGATGTAAGCCGAGTTGCGTCCCCACTTCGATTCGGTACCAATCATTTCAATATTAAACATTGCAATTACCTGCTCCGGTTTTAACTGGTGTGAAAAATGTTGAGCTCCATAACCGCCTAATTCTTCAGCAACAAAAGTTACAAAGATGACGGAACGTTCATTATTATTTAGCTTCTTGAAATATTTTGCCAGCATAATAACCGCTGTGCTACCTGCTGCATCATCATTGGCGCCATTGTAAATAGAATCTGTTTTATCGTGCGGCACTCCTTCTGCCGGCGATCCTACACCCAGGTGATCATAATGACCGGAGAAAACAACATATTCATCCGGCTTCGATTTACCAGGTAAAATGCCCACCACATTGTTTAATTTTTTGGTGGTGACCTCATTGGTAACATCAATTGAAAACGTATTAGCTGCTGCATTTGCAAAAACAAATATTACAGAATTTTTTTCGGGAGCAGCAACAGTTTTGTAGCGGTGCTTGATAGCGCCAATTCTTTTTCTAAAAGACGTATCTACCAACACCAGCAGGTTCTTTTCACTCTGATAATATTGATAAAATTTTGGCCCAAATTTATCAGCGGCGGCAATATGCACCACTTCGATGCTATCCTTTTCTGTGAACGAAGCATGGGGCTGAAACGAAAATACAGCAACCAGGGAATCAGGTATTACATTTCCATCAAGGGAAATATTTGCCGAAATTGGAGTAGACTGGTACATGGAAAATTCCTGCCGGTAATTGGCCGCACCCTGGAAAGTTTGCAGGCCAATTTTTTTAAATTCCGATTCGATAAATGCAGATGCTTTTTCAATGCCCGGTGTAAATGTGCGCCTGCCCTCCATCTCATCTGACGAGAGTATTTGTTCAATGCGCTTTACTTCTTTCAGCTTAATTATTTTATCAAGAGATTGACCAACTGAAAAATTAGCCGTAGCCAGGAAAATGATAATTACAATAATATTTTTCATGTAAAAAATTGAACAGGCAAGTTAGTATATAACGTGAATAATTAAGCAACAAGCGACAATCCCCAATAATAAAAGCCATTAACTATTTCCGAACAGGCGCACATAGGGCTCTACCTTTTTAAAAAAATATACATTTGCCTAAAGTCTCAACGATCATATAAATGCGTCACAAGAAGATAATTGTAATCATTGCTTTGTTAATGGGTGTGGCCATTTTCTTTATAAACTGCATGGGAGATAATTCGCTTACAGGAACCGATCCCCGAGGGCCAAAATATGCTGCAACCAATTCCTGCGGCGCCTGTCACAAGGATATCATGAATACTTACCTGCATACCAATCATTATAAAACATCTTCAACCACGTCCCACAATGAACTTGCAAAATTTATTAATGCCAGCAACAATAAATTCTACTACGCAGACTCCAACCTGGTAACCCTTGAAGAAAAAGAATCCGCATTTTTTCAATCGTATACAGTCGACGGAAAAACGGTAAGGTCTGAAAAAATGGAAGTGGCATTTGGCTCAGCCGAAAAAGCGCAAACCTATGCGTACTGGAAAAATGAACAGCTTTTTCAATTACCACTCACCTATTTTGCCGGCAGGCAAAGCTGGACGAACAGTCCGGGTTATCCCATGAGGAAACCGTATTTCGACCGGGTGATCCTGGCCCGCTGTTTCGAATGCCACGCTTCTTTCGTTAGCAAGACAGATATTAAAACCGGGCCGATGGAGGTGAGTGAAAAGCTTGCGTCCAATTCGATCATTTTCGGGATTGATTGCCAGCGCTGTCACGGGCCAGCAGCCGAACATGTGGAGTTTCACCAGGATAATCCTTTAGTTAAACAGGCAAAGTTCATCGTGCCTGTCAAATCACTATCAAGGCAGCAAAAACTTGATATGTGTGCGGCCTGCCACTCGGGCAACGACCTGGATGTGCAGCGAACGCTATTCGCTTTTCGCCCCGGCGATACATTAGCGAATTTTTATCTCCCGCATTTTGGTTTAGGAAAGGCAGACCCGGATGTGCATGGCAGGCAAATGCAATTGCTCCGGTCAAGTAAATGTTTTCAGCAAAGCAGCATGACCTGCACCACCTGCCACAATACGCACGAGCCTGAAGAAAATAAACAAGCAGTTTTTATTGCAAAATGCATGGCCTGCCACGAAGGCTCACAACATGCGACGCAATTAAAAACCAGCAGCACCAGTTGTATAGATTGCCACATGCCATTACAGGTTTCTAAATCACTTGATTTTAATAATGGAACCGAAACGGGAAGCATCCCTTATATGCTGCGAACGCATAGGATTGCTATATATCCGGCAGTTGAAAATAAATAAAGAATTTTGTCAATCCGTTTAATGCATCTCATCTAAAAGACACATCAGCATTCGTGGTTGATGCGATCAAAACAAAGAATTTATTTATCCTTAATTTTGGTGCTCATTTCATCCATATAAAATAAATTCATGCATAAGATCCCCTCATCCATTTTTATTATCGGGGTTGCAATTTTTTTTGCTTCCTGCAATAACGAATCAACTGCCAAAGACAATGCAGGCTCTTCAACAACTTCTGCCTCAGATACCGGCGTTGAAAAAAATAAGCCAAACAGCGATTATAAGCCTGCCTTCGCCGGGCAAACAAGAGCGGCCGCCGTTAAAACACAAACGCCTTTTGAAGGCAAGCTGCTCACTAAAGATTTGAAGAAGCCATGGGGTATCGTGAGCCTTCCGGACGGACGGTTGCTGATAACTGAAAAAGATGGCTCCATGAGGATTGCTACAACTACCGGCACTTTGAGTGCACCCATTACGGGTTTACTTCCCGTAGATAATGATGGCCAGGGTGGATTATTAGGGGTTACAACCGACCCCGGATTTTCAACTAACCGCATGGTGTACTGGACCTACTCCGGAATTGTGGGAGATATTAATCTTACTGCCGTTGCAAAAGGAAAATTAGCGGCGGATGAAAAAACAATTGAGAATGCGACCGTCATTTACCAGGCCACGCCTGCCTTCAAGAGCGATCTGCATTTTGGATCAAGAATACTCTTTGATAAAACGGGCAATCTTATTTTTAGCACCGGCGAGCGTTCAGAAAGGGAATCAAGACCACAGGCGCAGTTCCTTAATTCATCTCTTGGAAAAGTTATCCGCATCACTACGGAAGGAAAACCGGCACCGGGAAACCCTTTTGCCAACGTTGTTTCAGCCAGACCGGAACTGTACTCATACGGACACAGAAATGTGCAGGGGCTTGCACTCCATCCTGAGACAGGAGATTTGTGGGAGGTTGAGTTCGGACCAAAAGGTGGCGATGAATTAAACAGGATTGTGCCTGGAAAAAACTATGGCTGGCCAACTATTACTTATGGTCTTGAATATAACGGCGACAAAGTTGGCGAAGGCATTCAACAAAAGGATGGCCTGGAACAACCTGTATATTATTGGGACCCTGTGATATCTCCAAGCGGCATTTGTTTTTACTCCGGCGCCAGCATTCCTGAATGGAAAAATAATTTATTTATCGGTGGCCTCTCGGGCCAGCAGGTTACAAGGCTGGTGATCAGGGAAAATAAAGTGGTGGGTGAAGAGCGACTATTAACGGACGAGAAAAAAAGATTCAGGGCTATAACAGAAGGTAAAGACGGCGCTCTGTATGCGGTAACTGATGATGGCTCTCTTTACCGGATCGGGAAAAAAAGTTAACTTTTGATAGATTAGCACACAAGCATTTTTTCATCAACGTCCCCAACAAGTTATGCTGTTGGGGACGTTTCATTTGACAGATGCATGCAACATTATTTCCGCTGTTGCGCAATTAATTTACCCTTGTATAAAGCTATTGAATTTGGTAGTTAAGTCATCCTGCACAGGTAATATGACTACCTTTTTGAAGGAACAATGGTAGCTGGCCTTGAAGAATTGACGGGGTAATAAGGTAACATTGGATAGCTGCTTCTTTCTACGCTAATACTGCCGGAGATAGAAAAAGTTTTTTCCGGATTTACATACATCAGTCCCAGCGATGCGCTGGAATATATGTCAACACCGTTTGAATTGTAGAGGTCATTTTTTCGATTGACCTTGCTGCTATTTGCATTGAGAAAAGAACTGTTGAAGTTGGTATAAGCTGGCGCAATTGCTATGTTGGCAAATGCATACCAATTGTTAGCTAGCCGCCGGTTCAGTTGCAAACTCATTGGCGCACTAATGATAGTGGCATTTCCTCCTTTAAAAAAAGCAACACTGGTGGAGATAGCATTGTACCTGCTGAAAGACCACTTTTTTTGAGAAAGGCTGTCGTCGGGCATCAAATTATTTGTAAAGCCCTGTTGTGTATAATTAAATAAGCTTCCGGGCCAAACCCTTTGGGCTTTCACAGCGGTAAAAGAAAACAGCAGGATCATTAGAACGGATGTACGCATACGGCGAAATTAGATTATAAAAGTAAGGGTTTTTGCCCAACAATTGAGGCACCCTTCTTTCATCATTGATCCGTGGATATATTGATCAAAAAAGTAAGTAATTGAAACGGCGAACAAAATTAATTATGTTCTAAATATTCTTTTTTTTGCTGAAGAGTTAAAGTATCCAGGAATTTGTTACCTGCCAGGAATTGTTTTAGTGCTGCATCGCTTGCAGAAGAATTAAGAGTGTCGCTCATATCCTCTATATTATGCCACACCCGTACTGTGCCATCAGGTGAACAGGTGAAAAAATCAAAGCTCGTTTTACTGTTTATATGTATTCCTATTGAGCTTATTAAACTTGAATGCCCTTTAAACGTGTTCTTTACAAAATAATCACTATTGCCCAATTGCAGCCATTGAACCTCTCCGTAATGAGTACCGGTAAAAATTTCATTACTGCTATCATCCTTAAAAATAACAATGCTCAAAGGCACTGCTGCGTTTTCACCTTTCAGCATTTTTCCAAAAAAAACATCGTTTTTAATTTCCCATGAAAAAGCAGCCCCGTCTGAATAACCAGCAAGGAATTTCGTTCCATCTTTTGAATATGCTAAACATGTGATGGCGGTCTTGTCAATATTATTAGGGAACGTTTTTAAAAGATTGCCCTTTGTATCAAACAATTTTGCTGCCCCATCAATGCCTCCTGCCAATATCGTGTCGCCCCCAGGCGAAAGGACGGCACAGGTCACTTCGTCTTTTAAACTGGCAATGGTAGACCCATTCATGTCTAATAATTCAATCTTCCCCAATTCCTTTGCATAATGATTAATCGCAGTACCAGATACGATCATTATCATATCTTCTTTACCGGAAAAATTAACATTCATTATCCCGGGCTTTTTGACTCTCCACCTTTTCTCAACACCTTCTTTCAAATCAAATACTACAATATTGCCCTCCATATCGCAAGCAAAAACCTTTTTGTTGTCTGGAGAAAATATGCCCCAGTTGAAGGCTGTGGCCATTTTAAATGCTGCCAATGGCTTGCTGTCCGGGGTTTCCTTGTTGATTCCCCAAATATTTACTTCTCCATTTTCGTTGCCCGTCAAAATTTTTGTTCCATCCTGGGAAGAGAAAATAAAAGTACCCGGACCTGCGTTCAATACTGTTTTATAAAAAACCTCCTCACCCATTATTTGATTGGCAGTACTTAAAATTGACGTTCCTAAGCCAAACCTATTTCCCAGGTTATAACCAATTTCGGCTAATCGTAATGCAGCAGTTGGATTGTTTTTTTTTAAATCAAGTGCGACAAGATTCAAACGGCTAACCTCGCCATTTACATCAGCAATTTTCTTTTGATATTCGGATGATTTTTTTTGATAATTAATAGTGTCTTTAAGTTGCAACGTCTCTATTTTAAGTTTGTCTGCATTATCTCTTGCCTCGTTTGCTAATAACAATATTGAGTCCGCTCGTTCCCTATAAGATTTTCCGCTCGCTTCTGCAACGTTGGCTAATTTTTTTTGTTTAAGAGCCTCTCCAAAACCTGTATCTGCTAACCCTCTTTGCAAATCAGCCTGTCTTTTTTGCGATAAGGCATATAAAACCAGCCCTATTGAAAAAAGCAAGGCAATGCTTACTGTAGTAACGAACAGCCTGTTACGTTTCGCCTTCTGCTGTTGCTTTTCAATTTGTTTTTGCTGCTCTTCCCTGATGCGTTGTATTTCCGCCTCCTTTTCCATCAGCTCATTTTCTACCTCCTCCTGCTTCTTTCTTTCAGCATAATATTTTAATATCGGTTCTATTAACGTATCATGACTTATCTCTATCGTATTATTTTGTTCGGGCCTTATTATATGAGTGCTGACCAATTCATCCAGTAATTCCTTTGTCATACCCTTATCCCTTAATATAAAGGGGATGGGCATAGAAACACGTATACCATCAATGATCAGTTTTTCTTCGATTAGCTGCCGGGCCGGTAATTGGTTTACTGGTGATAATTTATTTATAATATTGCGATAATGATTTTCAAATATTTCTTTGATGTTACCCAAATCAACTGGTGTAATTTGTTTGATGTTCTTTTCAACTACAAGGTTTTCAGCATATTTACAAACGATCTGTAATTGAAATGTTTCTATCTCCTGGCAGCTATCGGTCATACTGCCAACATCTCTTTTTCCCGAATCTGTCAAAGAATTCAACACTAGTTTCAGCGTATCTTCTGCATAGGTAAAAGGAGGAGAAATATAATTTCTATCTGTAAGCGTTGCAGGTATTATGATAGCCTGCTTTGCCTGCTCCCTGCTTAAAGGATTTAGCTCGTAGCAATATTTCAAAACAGAAGGAAAACAATCGGAAAGCTTATTTAGTAAACTAAGTTTATCAGAGCGGATCGCAAACAATATCTTAATATTAAGCGGCTCATACAATAATAGGGTTTGTTCTTTGGTGAGGTATTCTTTATCAAAAAGAAGCTTGTCTTTTATCACATTCCGGAGTTGCTGTGGTACGGTTACAAAAAGCAATTCGGAAAGCTCTTTTTTAAATATTTCAATTTCACTTTCAGGATAAGTAAACAATTCCTCAAACTGGTCGAATATAATAACAAATGTTTCTTTAGAGGGGTCACAGATCTGTAAGCTCTTAAACAGGTACCATAAAAGATGCATGGTAACCTGTTCCTGAGGGATCAGTTTCTTAAATAAAAAAGTATTGAAATCCTGGTGGTATTCTTCAGTAATGATTTGGATGAGCCTTTCACGTGGCGCCGGCGCCGCACCTTTATAATAAGCCCCAAAGCGCACGAATAAAGGCACGATGCCAGGTTCTTCTCTAAATTTATTTACCAATCCTGCATTCAATAAAGAGCTTTTTCCTAATCCGGAACGACTGTATAAAACTATTAAATTTTGGAGAGAGATCAGTTCCTGTAGTTTTTGAATATCTTCTCCCCGCCCCTTGAATAATTTGTATTCATTCGCTTCAAAGGGCTTGGTACCCGGGTAGCGGTATAAATTCTTATCCGTTTCCATAATTAATTAATTGAGGGTGTCTGATGCTATCTTTTCATCAAGGGCATTTAATAAGATTGAAAAATCGTTTCCTTCGTGCATCTCGGGTGTAAGCGTATTCATGTTACGAAGCATGCCTGTGATTTCATCAATGATCCTGCGGATATCATTATATTGATTTATTTTTTCTATCACCTGGCCCGTACCAACGGGATTGATGATCGTTTTGTGCTTGGCTTTTAAATCTTCAATGGCCTGGTCCCAGTAATTGATGTAATCAATACGATCTATTTCATTATAAATTTTCGCATCCTTTAGCACAATCGGAAATATACGGTTGTAAACATCGCCATTCTTATGCAGCTCAAGCATTTCAAACATACAGTTTTCAGAAGTAAGGTATTTATTGCTTAATATCACAATTACATATTTACCGGATCCAATGGTTTCCATAAATTGTTTGATATTTCCCTTGTATCCCAACACGATCTTATCTCGTATGATACGCAATCCTTTTCCAGAAAGTGTTTGGTAAATATTATCAGCTATTACTTCACTTTCACTGCCCCATCCATAACTGATAAATATTTCGGGATTGGCCGCCATTAACGGTTGGTTTTTAATCCGAAGAATATTCTTTTCCTTGCATTTGTTGTAGATATAATTTATAATTTCCGTTTCATCGATATCAAGGAATTTCATTTTGAATTCTTCCGCATAAAAGTTCTTTACTGTTGGTAACAAAACACCACTTTTATCAGAAGCGCTTTTGATCTTTACTTTATGCAACCTCAGCAAACGAAGTAACAATTTGAAATACCATTTTTCAAATTTGAACCCAACGAAAAGTACAATGCTTGATTGTTGCAGCTCATTTTGAAGTGTTTGAGGCAATTTAAAATCACCAAAGATCTTAATTAGATATTCAAACAGGTCGTCATAGGTAAAAACCAGTGAGCCTTCTGTCTCAATATCCCCGAACAGGTTATAAATAAGTGGTTTATTAGCTGAAGGCTTTTCTAAAGGCGGAGGGTTTTGTTCCTTGTTATAAAAATCAAACGTATAAGCCAGCTTTTTTTCTTTAAAAACATTTTCCAGGATACGGTCAGGGGAAACCGAAATGATCAAATGGAAAGGGATCTCGGCGATCTTATCGTGAAAGTCATTGGGCTTTAACTGGTGATAGAACTTTTGAATATCATTAATAGCGTACTCTTTTTCGGCAGGATCAGCAAAGCAAAAGAACTCATCATCTGAATAATATTTTATTTCACCGTCCGAATGCTTCTCAACATACTCTTTCAGGAGGTCATTGATGGATCTTTCAGATTCTTTAATGGCAATATGGGGCCCAATAATTAAGGTACATTTTTCTTCTTCGATTCTTTGTATCGTTAATTCCCAAAATTTATCTTCCTGATTTATAGCCATCGGAAAAAGTTATTAAATTATTACCTTGATTCAATTTACTTGCTGGCTTTGTCACCCGCCGGCTACGTGTCTGCCCGCCTTCCCTGGTCTCAGTTAATTAGCTTTTTTCATATACCAGTCTTTTAATGATGATTGAAGAGATAACATCATCAACATATTAAAAGTAATTAATTTTTGCCTGAACAAAATAACTTAAGGCCAATCATCTAAAGGAATACAGGGCTATGGCTGTGTAACTATTCTTAGTCGTATTGCATTTAAGAAGAGAAACTTATTTCCCAGGGAACTTATCCGTAACCAAGTGAATCGTATAATTTATTGCAGTTAACGCTTAATGGCGTGGTCAGTGTTTTGCCTGCATTTGGCGCAAGTCTCCGGGCAGGTTTTAAGGGCGTTGCCATGCCATACAACAAAAAGTGCTAATAATTTTTGGATACCCATTTTGCAATACGACAGACTACCACAGCTTGAATAACTCAAAAGCTATAACATTAAAAGTTCCGGTAGGAATGCATCAGCTTTTTTATAGCTTTAAACCATGAGCCCTAAATATAAATTTTGGGATAGCAAATAATACCCGGTAGGATGCTGATCATTTATGACTTGGTATGGAAATAAAGCATAAAAATTTAAAAACTTATTCAAGACCCCACAGGCGCAGCCCTTAATAGGTTGGGAGAAATAGGCGGCCCCAAATAAATAATACGATTTAATTACCCGATGGCGCCTGCGGTTTGGAAAGCAGATCATCGTTATTTACGCCCTTCTTCTTCGATACATTTTCGGTGAGCTTTCCAAAGTTCCATGTGAGGGAAAGCACGGCCCCTCTCCTGATCTGTTTATTAATGTTGGTAGTATAAAAATTAGGATCCTTTACTACTGTCCGGTAGTCACGGGTTTTCTCGAAGTAATTGACCGTTCTTACAGAGATGTTTAATTTATCTTTTAGTATTTTGTAATTAACAGCAAGGTTATACCAGGTCATGAAGGGATAAGTAGTTTGAATAGTTACAGGGTCTTGCCACAACCCGAGGAAACTGCTGATGGAGAACTTTGTTGTGAACCTGTAAGTGGTGTTCATATTGAAATTGCTGCCGAATCCACTATTGGATTGTGCCTTGTTTGTATTGTTGGTTACCGTACTGTAGCGTAGGGAACCATTTACAAAAAGGCTCCATTTAGGGGTGATCTTCATATTCAAATTCAGGTTAACACTCGACTGAAATTCTTTGCCGATATTGAGGCTTGTTGTTTTTGTAATGCCTGTTTGCGGATCAAAGAATGCATACTCTAATATTTTATTCCCGCTGTAGCTTCCTTCAATATTAATACCGCCGAAAGTAGATCCTTTACCATAGCGCAATTGCGTTGCTACACTATGAATGGTTTGCGGACCAAGATCAGGATTGCCAAACGAAATATTAAGAGAATCGTTGTTAAACACAAATGGATTAAGGTCCCAGATGTAGGGCCTTGATAATCTTTTATTGTAGCTAACTACCAGCGTAGTTACTTCACTTAGCCGATTGGTAAACTGTGCGTTTGGCAGCACGGTAAGATAATTGCTTTTTACCAGCGTATTTGAAGTGATAAAGTCCCCATTCACATTGGTGTATTCGAGGCGTGTACCAAAGCGAAAGCTTGATTTTTTTACTTTGAAAGAATACAATCCGTACACGCTCAAAACGTCCTGCTTATACTTGAAGTTGTCGGTGTTAGATGGATTGAATTTATAAGGATCAATCGCATCATATTTTATAAGGCTTTCAAAATCGGAACTGGCCCGGCGCAAGATCGCTTTCACACCGGCCTCCAGCTTGGCCTTTTTTATCGGGAGGATATGATCGGCCTGGAAGGTATATTGATTGTTGATGGCATTGCTGTTATTCATCAGGAACCTGTCGGTACCAGGATTGTCCTGGGCGCTGTTCAGGTGGGATTCGCTTTTGCCAAACTCTCCATAAAACCTAAAGCTGAATTCCCTGTCCTTATTTTTGCTGAATTTTTTTATGTAATCAGACCCCACGTTAACACCAGGATTATTGCTCTTATTATCGAGATCATAATAACTGGTAACCGAGGGTTCGTTAACAAAGTCAGTTGTTATTGTTTGATCCGAAACGGTTTTGCTCGACCAGCTATCAATATTTGTGTAAACACTTACGGTATTCAGCGTATCTAATTCCCAGCTCATTTCTGCATTACCAAAATTCCAGCCACCGCTGTTGCGCTTATCACCTATTAGTGTTCGTTTGCTAAAAGCCGTTGGTATTGTCGGAATAGTGGTGTTGATGTTTTCCTGTGGCACTGCTTTGGAACCGCCAACATTATAAAAAATACTGGCGCCAATTTTCCCAAACTTTGCATTTGCATTTAGCGATAAATTACCCAGCTTGTCACTTGTTCTTGTAAAACTTGAGATGGTACCATTATAACCTACTACTTTTTTCTTTGTTATGATATTGATCAGTCCGCCTATCCCCTCCCCATCGTATTTGGCAGAAGGACTGGTGATCACTTCTATCCTCGAGATCAGGGCACCGGGAAAACCTCTTAGCGCCTCTTTGATATTCCTTGCAAACATGGAGGTTTCCCTGTTGTTCAACAGCACTTTAAAATTAGATTTACCATTTACTTTTATGTTATCCTCACCGTCTACCGTAACAAAAGGAGTTTTACGTAAAATGTCGATGGCAGTTTCCGTTTTTGCGGCCGGATCATCTTCTACATTAAAAACAATCTTATCATCCGACTGCTCTATCAATGGCCGCTGACTTTTCACTACTACTTCATTCAGTGTACCGGTTGTTTTAGATAATTCTATTTCGCCGATCTGCACATTTTCTCCCGGCTTCACGGTTACACTTTGCTTCTTTTCGGCAAAGCCGCTATGGGTAAAGGTGAGCGTATAATTTCCCGTGTCCACCTTATTGAATTGAAAAGCGCCGTTATCTTTCGTGAGGGTTGTTTGCAAAGGCGCCTGCAAATTATTTTGTTTGAAGAAACGCACCGTTACAAATGGCAACGGCTTTTTGCTGCTATCGGTGATGGTGCCGGATAATTTAGCGGGAGCTTGTGAATAGCTGTATCCCGGCAGCATAAACATAGCGCCCACGATCATGGTACAAATTAAAAGCCGCCTCATAGTAGTTTTATTGATGTTTTGAAAAGTTTTGGAAGGGTGAAACATAAGGTTACGAATATTTTCGTTCGTTGGAAAATTATATTTGATGAAAGGTAGGGATGGATGATGTGCTGCAAGCCGTTACTTTTTTAATGCCAACGCTCCAAATGATGAGAGCAATTTGCCCAGGCGCTAATAGGCTCTACAGTCTGACGGTCTCCGTCTGACTGCATATAAGGTTGCGTGATTATTAATAATGCGAGTTGCCGAACCAGCATTGGTAAATAAGCAATACTTACCTCTTTTCTAAGCGGTAACATTCTTATTTACTTATACAGTCAGACGGAGACCGTCAGACTGTATAAGTAACCAGGCAGTGGCCGATGGGGTCCCGGCCACCGAAGTGAAACAAAAAACAATAAACAAAAAAACAACAAAGTCTGAGACTTTTCAAAAAGACTTAAAAACCGTTTCGGATTTAAAAAGAGTGCCATATAGCTGAAAAAGTACAAGAGGGTGACACAACGATGATCCACAATGCTGTGTCCTTGCCCGGACAATTTTTTTATTAAGTATCCCAACGAGACAATGTCCTGTATTTTGAAAATAATAACGAAAGTTATATAGAAGGTTTTGCCCAAAAGTAGTAGAATAACCAACTCACTTTTTTTATCCCTTGCGTAATATAAGTAGTTCCACTTTTAATGCCAGCGCTCCAAACGATGACAACAATTTGCCCGGGCGCTGATATCTTTCTCCACGGAAATAATAATTTTTATCAAGGCACGTTAGTATGCTATTCTCCGTGTATTTGTACAATAACACAAACCAGGCGGGATTTAACAACTGTTGACTTACTTTAAACTTGATTCACAATTTCATTTTTGCCCTATATTTGCCGGCCAACCCTAATCTGCACCTGAATGATCTCTTTTCTGAAGCACCCTGTCAGGATATGCATGAGCATACTCATCACAGCTTTCCTTACTATATTTTTTTCAGCGAATGTAAATGCTCAACAAAACGGCGTTACTTTCTCCCCGCTCGGCTCTACCCAATACCAGGAAAAAATAAATCAATTAGAAAAATATATCGTTCCTAAAAAATATACGGAGAAATCTGCACAAGCCTGGTACCAGGAAATGATGACGGATAGGAATAAAGCGCTGATACATTTGTTTAAAGATGATGCGATTATTTACGACACGCTTTTACTCAGCAAATGCAATAATATCGCGAACCGTATTATAGCTGCTAATAATAAGTACCATTTCGACAGTATCAGGTTTTACATCAACAGGTCTTCCATTCCCAATGCCGCTTGTTATGGTGAAGGAACTATAATGGTAAATCTTGGACTTTTTTTATGGATCGATAACGATGACGAGCTGGCGATTGTGCTGGCGCATGAAATGAGTCACCAGGTGCTGGATCATTCGCAAAACCAGGTTGAAAAAAATATTGCCACGTTAACATCCGAAGGTTTTAAAGAAGAATTAAACGATATAAAAAAAAGCAAAGAAGGCAGGTATGAGCGTTTTAGAAAACTAATGAAAAGTTTTTCTACCGAAACGGGCAAGCATAGCACCTATAAAGAAAGCGAAGCCGACAGTCTCGCGGCTGTGTTGATTGAGCGGGCAGGTTTCAATAAAACCGCGGGCTCTGTTATTTTATTAAAACTGGATAACGCTGATGATATTTTCACATCACCGGATTTGTATTCTTTAAAGGATTTTTTTCAAAAGATTCCCGTCGATCAATCGTTTTTTGTGGTGAAGCGAAAATACAATGGTCTTTCATCGGTAACAGTAACGATGAATGCCGATAAGGATTTCGACTCTATTAAAACTCATCCTGATTGTATAAAAAGATATGAGGTGATTGCAGGGCAAGACCCTAAGCCAACTGTTAACTGCTGCACATCGCTTGGCAGCATGTATTCAACTTACAAACAAGATGCATTACTGGAGATTGTGAGAAATCTTTATGAAAATAACGCTATTGGGCTTTGCGCTCATTTTTGCATTTTCGCTCTCAGAAATAATTACAATGCTGCTATCTATAACGAGTTCCTTTCCCTTTGCTTTTCTCAATTGTATTGGAGCGACAAGCGCTTACAACGTTTTAATGCCGTAAATGCACATGCGTCAAGTCAAACTACTTTAAAATCTTTACAAGATTATCTTTTCGATGCCAGTATTGACGACCTGGATAAACTGTCAGCATATTTTTTAACAACCGCAAGCTCCGGCAATCCCGAAGATCAGGACTTTGCTTTGCTTATGCGTAATACACAGGTAGCATCAAAAGATACAGTGAATGCAATTGCGGCATTCAACAAGAAGTATCCAACAAGCAAGTATCAATATTTAATCAAAATAAAATCGCAATGAACAAATTAAAAAGTACCCTAACGCTGCTTTCGGGGTTGATCACTTTCGGCACTTTTGCGCAAAGCAAAGAGTTTGAAAGCGTAATTGAGGTAGAAGTACGCAACACGGTAGAGATCACCAACAACAAGCAGATAGTTGGGTATGCATTCTTCTACAAGATGGATAAGCTGAAAAGATCTGCTATGTACCGGTTGGCAATACTCGATGAAAATTTAAAAGAGATTGGCAGCAATGAATTTGAAGGTCCGAAAGATCTTCAGCTAAAACGTGCAGTGTACGAATCGAACCAAATTTTGCTTAGCTTTTTCGATGAAGGTAAAAAAGATGGCTATGCCAGGTTTGTAAAAATCTTCGACCTTAAAGGAAAAGAAAAAGCCCTTATCCCTTACGACCCTGATAAGGTTAAAAAAGGAATGTTTGGCGCAGCTATTGCCGAGCAAATGCAAGCGATCTACGAGGGAACAGATAACGTGGAAGGAAAGGGTTTTGTAACCGTTTACCAGAGCAAAGCAAAAACTGGCGGTGTAGATATACAAATGATCGGGTTGGATGGAAAACTTGCCTGGGAAAAAAACATATCCGCAGAAAAAGGAGACAGATCAGACCTGTACCTTCTTGCTACAACGCCCAATACCATATTGTTTTTCGAAATGGACAGAGATGGCGTGATGGATAGAGATGCAAAAATATTTTTGATTGGATTGAGCGCAGATAATGGCAAAGAGCTTTTTAAAAAATCTATGGATATTAAGGGCCTGTCTTATGAACCGATCCTGATCAAAAAAAATGATGACGGAAAGTTGAGAATTGTGAGCAGCATAGCTGATGCAAGCGATAAATTCGCGACAGCAAAGCCGAACGGTTTTAGTATTGGCGAAATAAATGACCAGACCGGCGATATAACAACGCTTAAAGATTTCAACTTTTTGAATGACCTGGGGACTGTGTTAGACATGAAGAATGAGAACAAATCTGAAGACGGATACATAAAGGCACACGATATCCTGATGATGCCGGATGGCGGTATGGTAATGGTCGGCGAATTCTTTAGGAAAACCGTGAGCGGCGCCGGCCTGGCTATGAAAATACTTTCACAGGGTCAGGGTTCTGCGGCACAAGCTACAATCGGCGATATGTTTCTGCTTCGGATAAATAACAGTATGAAAGCGACTGGAATTGAAAAAATAGAAAAAGATAAAGAGAGAGTTTATATACCAACCGAGGGTCTTCCAATAGGATTAATGGCAAGGCTGCTAACTTACGAGCATGATTTTGGCTACATGTATACAGATGAAGGTATGACCGGTGCTAAGAAAACTGTTCTTGCAAGAGGTTCATTTGGAGAAGATACCTATGGCATGGTGGCACTCAGTATTGGTGAAACGAAAGGCTACACAAAAAAACGTTTCAATCTTGACAAAGAAAAAAATGTAAAGTATCATATATCACGTGCCAAGCCCGGCTATGTGATGATCATGAAGTATTTTACAAAAGATAAAAAAATAGCTGTCAATCTTGAAAAAGTAAATTGATCCATAAATAATATTTTCCTCAAATAGTTCTCAATAAAAAAGGCTGCCCTGTTAAACAGGCAGCCTTTTTTTATCAGCATTTAGAACAGTTATTTACTCCTTACAAACTTTATTTCCATGTTCTTGAATTCCTTCCCGGTTTGCATATCGGGTCCGTACATTTCCATTACATGTGTGTTATCATCTACAATTTTATATACCTCCCACATGTCGCATTCTTTACCGTTTGCAGGGCATATCATTCTACCTTTAAAGTTGATCGATTTTGTAGCATCGTCCCATGTGCCTTCCATATTCATTACGCCTGTGCTCATATTATCCATCCAGGTTGAAAAAAATACTTTTTTCGCCTTGTCGTAACCGGTAGTGCTGGCGCCTTCAAATGGCATACCCATAAAGTCTCCTTTAAAGGTTGTCTGCTGATAACGGCCACCCATTATCATTTTATTTACGGCGCTGCTTTTGCCGGTCATAGGCGGCGCACCCGGCGACATCCACATAGTAGTTTCACCTGTCCACTTTCCATCACTCTTGGCAAGCATGGCATGTTGTTCCCCTGGGATGCCAACTTCCATCATTGTTTTCATAGCAGTGGCCGAATCGACTGGAATCCAGTCGTCAGACTTCGGTTTTGAATCCGCCGTAGCAGCGGTTGAATCGGGTTTTGTTTCGTCAGTTTTAGCGGTAGTGTTTTCATTAGCATTGCATGCAAATAAAAATGAGGCTGTGCAGATGGCAAAGATTATCCGTTTCATAATTTTTATTTTTTAGGCGGCTAAAGTACAACAAGTTGAATAAAAAAGCAATGGGTTTGATTTCACTCCATGAGCAACAATACGCTACTTCTTTAGCAAAGAATCCTGCACCCGGAGATCAGGTGTTTGTGCAGCATTATTAAAAAACATTTGTGCAACCCTGCTGTCATTGCCGTAGATATCATCCCGAAAATTCAGTTGGCCGTTTTCATCAACCCAAGCCGTATAATAATTTATATGAACCGCTACAGGCGGACTCAACTTTACAAATTGCTCCTCTCCGCTATTCATGGCTTCATGCACCTTTTCCGGCGGCCAGGCATCGTTATTGCGCAGCAGGTAAACGGCAAGCTTTTCTGCATTTGAAAGCCTGATACACCCATGACTTACATCTCTTCTGGCCTGGCTAAAAACCCATTTTTCAGGACTATCGTGTAAATAAATATCATACCGGTTAGGAAACAAAAACTTAACCTTGCCAAGCATGTTACCCTCGCCGGGTAACTGCCTGATTTTTGGGAGAGAATCATTTTTTCCGACAATCTCCATACGTTTCGATTGAAGATAGTTCTCGTCTTCTTTCATTTTAGGCAGGAGCTCTTTTTCTACAATGCTTGCAGGAATATTCCAGTATGGGCTAAAAACCACCTGGTTCATATTGCCGGTAAACATCGTTGTATTGGTACCTTCTTTTCCAACAGCTACCGGCATGTCGAAAACCTTTGCATTGTTCTCAAAAACCGTAAGCCGAAAATCGGGAATGTTCACAGACAAATACTTTGTTTCGGGTGTCGCAGGGCTCCATTGCATGCGGGTGAGATTGATGATTATTTGTTGAATACGAGCTTGTACCGGCACGTTAAGAGACTGCACGAGTGTTTCTGAAATCTTGCCGGTGGGTGTCATGCCATTATAAACCTGATAATTTTTGATTGCAGTTAACAATGAATCCGAAAAGACAACACTGCTATCACTTCCGGTCATATTGCCTGTTTGTTGTAGCCGCCTTTTAATGAGCGTTATTACCGGCGCCGCTGCACCTTTGGTGAGTGGTGGTCCGGAAAAGGAGATCGCAGTGCAGCCCCCCATTTGTGCAATGGAATTGTATAACTGAAGTTTCTGTTTCAACAACTGATAAGCAACCGACATCTTATTGTTTACTGTGTCTGTACGTTGATGGATGAGAGTATCAGTAAATGCAATAAGTGATTGCTTTTTTATCGGTATTGCTTTTTCCGCAGGTATTTGGGCGAATTGAGTACTGTTACGATGGGAAGTAAAAAAATGTAAGTAGGCATTGGTTAACGCGAGCTCCGTTTTAGCAATAGTAGTATCGTTGTTTCGGATGGTGAGTGTATCAGTATTGAGCAAAATGTCCATTTTATTACTCAACCATTTATCGTCTTTCTTTCCTAACTGATCCTGTAAATTCCAAAAACCTCTTGCCTCCTCGGTAAAGCCCACCGAAGAAAACCAGGCAAATTGAAGGTTGCGATAATTATAAAAGCTTCTCAACCACTTTTGATCGTCAACAGTTAAATTGTTTGCAAGTATAAACCGGGTAATGGCTGCACTGTCCAAAAACAGGTTGCTGTAAGAATTGGCAGGTGTTATTTCGGTGTTCCTCACCAGGTAGACCGTGTCAGACGGCCCATTTTCAACTTCCTGCTTGTCGCTTGTTACCGGGGTGCTTTGCTGTTTTGTATTGCAGGCCAAAAAACCGAGTAAGGCAATCGGAAAAATGTATTGTTTGATCTTCATGTAGAACCCTTTGCAAAATATGTGCCTCATGCAAAACCTTAAAGGCTCCACATTTTGCCACTAAATACCGGCAATGTTTTGTTCTGCTACAAAAGCCTCCCCTCAGAAGGACGATCTTCAGCTTTTGACGTTCATTACTTTTTCTTGCCTCAACATTGAAGGCATTTTGCAAAACACTCCCATAACATTAAATAATCGTGAGTGAGCCATTAATCACCAGGCTGCTTCCTGTGGCTACAATTAAGGTGGCGCCCGCTGCAATATGCTGAGCTACATCTAAAATACAATTACCATTTATAGTAACTGTAGTGCCGGATGGCAAAGTAGAAGGTGGTACAATTCCGCCGGCCCAATTAGCGGGATTGCTCCAATTGCCGTTTCCCGTAAAAGAAAAGCTCACAGGTGTATTGGCCGACAATTTACAAAGTTCATAACCGTTGGTGATGCCTGCGCTATAACCCGAAAAATACAATGCACCATTATATTCTATCGGATGTAAATCGCTGCTGTAATATTGGATAGGGTTTACAGTATTTGTAGCTGTTGCATTACCAGTGCCGGCAGCAGTGCCATCGCTTTGTAAAAGAGGGGGATTTATATTGGAAGTGATGTACAATTTATTGTTGAATACCGAATACCAATAGTAATCAAACAGGTTGGTTACACGCTGTGTACCTGGCCCGGTGCCATCGCTTTTCCACATTTCCTGCAATTGCCTGCAGGTAAAATACATCAGCCCATTGTATATAACAATTTCGCTGCCTATACTATTACCTAAACCCGGCAATATATCTTTCACCAGCACCGTGCCGGGACCCGTTCCATCACTTGTATATAATTCATGCCCATTTATTGGATCAGAAGCGAAGAAATAAAGCTTGCTATTGTACACCGTAATATGCTGTGGCGCGCCGCTGTAAAATATTCCACCACCAGGCGGATCAGGCATTAAATTTTTTACCATATAGGTGCCTGGATCCGTGCCATTTGTTACCCACAGTTCTGTGCCATGCGCATTATCGTCGGCGGTAAAATATAGTTTGTTATTAAGCACATCTGCATTGCCGCCAAGCGTACTTATTATTCCTGGTTTAACCAGCACTGTACCGCCAGGCGTGCCATCACTTTTCCACATGCCATAAGTATAATTGGTGGCACCGCCATCCCCAGTAAAATAAATGTCATTGTTCAATACAGCGAAATTTGTAAGGCCGTTAAAAAGTTGAATATATTGCTTGAGCTCAATTGTGCCGCCAGCGGTACCATCACTTGAATAAAGGCACCTTTGGGCCGTCGCATTATTAGCCATAAAAAAAAGCTTGTTGTTGGCTACGGTAAATGCACTGGGAAAACTACCATTGGCGCCCGGATAAACATCAACAAAAATGTGCGTGCCCGCAACGGTTCCATCACTTACCCAAAGCTCCTGGCCATTAGCCGCGGTATAGCAATCAAAATAAACTTTCCCGTTATAGGCATACAGCTTTTGTGTTTGCATCAATATTTGGTCCACGAGCAGGATGGTGGTTGCGGTAGTACCCTGCGTTACCCAAAGCTTTTGATAGCCACTGTTATCCGCCGCTAAAAAAAACAATTTATTACCCGCCACGGTAAGGTTGTTAGGATAAGAATTCGAACTGCCGGGATTAATATCTTTTACCATTTCGAGTAACTGTGCATTGACATTTGAAAATAACGACATGGTAAAAGCGAGGAGAACCAGTAAATTTCTTTTCATAACAGATCAATTATTTTTTAAAGATAAAATAAGAGACCACCGTTGAAACCCCCGGTTTGAGTAACTGGTGACATTATATTATTTACTGGCAGAAAAGGTTACGGTTATACTGCGCAAGGGGCAAAAAAGCGAGCCGGATCGCCGCTGGCTTTATACATTTTTTGTTCAAACCTTAGTAGAAAATAAATGACTTTAATAATTCGACCTTATTACCTTCTTAAAAAGTTAGAATAAGGTAATAAGGTCCGACACCTTCAATGAATGATTCTACTAAGGTTTAAAATTGGTTACCAGTTTTCAACATTAGGTAAATGGAAAGAGATATTTTTTTCAAATTGAAAAATGACGAATTTATCCCTTGAGAAGTATAAGCAGATTTCACAGCAAGGAATGATCCTTCGTTGTTTCGACCTACTTATTTTGATGATGAGACTTAAAGTTGGTGAGCCTCCAACCATAGAGATACTGTAAGATAAAAACCGGCAATTCTTTAAAAAAATATTTCAGATATTTGGATATCTAAACTCAACATTAATAATTAAAATCATGACAACAAAAGAAGTAGCAGACCAATTAGTAAAAATGTGCCGTGAGGGCAAAGTGGAAGAAGTGAAAGAGGAACTATTTACTGAAGAAACCCTGAGTATTGAACCAACAGAAGGCGCTTTGCCAAAGGAAACAAAAGGCCTGAAAGCGATTCAAGCGAAAGCTGAATTATTCATTTCGATGGTGGAGCATTTCTATGACAACACTATCACTGACCCAATTATTGCAGGAGATTATTTTTCTGTGGGATGGACCTCCGACTTACAAATGAAAGGACAGCAACGCCAAACGCAGAACGAAATTTGCCTGTACAAAGTAAAAGATGGCAAGATCGTTTCAGAGCAATTTTTTTATTAAGAAAGATTATTTAAGGTCTGCTAACGACGAGGGCTTTGCGCTGCTGGGGAAATAAAATTTCGTCAGCCGCGACCAACTGAAGATGAAAATAGAAATAAATGTTGACGATTTGTATGTAGTCCAAAGTTGCTTGTTCGGCCCGGAAAACTGATCAGTGAAGCAGTAATTGCTGACACACAGCTTCCTTCCGCCCCAATAATGCAAAGCCGCCTGTTGAGTAGGTGAGTTATTTGGAAGCAGGTATTTTGGGCAGTCTGGTATTTGCAAGCATTTTATTTGCCAATGCTAATTTTTCTGGAAATAAAACTTTTCCCCGAAAGCGTTCAAGTCTTTTGTCAATCTTTACAATTGGGACTTTTGCTTTATTTAATTCGTCTACTTTCATAAATTAATGTTTTTATTTTTCCTTGTTACTAAAAAACCTAAATAGTCTTCACCTACAATAAACTCTTCAAATGATTCGTCCATTTTCATTCCATAAACATAAAAATCTTCTTTTAGCTCTTCCAAATTGTTGCTTATACCCATTCTATACAATCTTGTTCTAACTTCTGTACTACCTGTTGCAAATACCCAGGTATTGGGATATCTGCCAGTGAATGCGTAGACAGTCGATACTACTGTTGCTAAAATTTTCGTGCTATCTCCATTATTAGTAACAATCTTATCATTTAATCTATCTGCCTGTTCGTCATAATCGCCAAAGGCAAGATTATAAATGTCGTCAACACTTACCTTAGTATATTCAACGATCTTTTTAATACTCCCTTTAGGGCCGATACTTGTAAATCCAAAATAATGTAATTCATCTTCTGTTTGATATTCGTATCGGGTATATTTCATAATTTCTGACTACCAAAGATACAATTTTTGTTGTCGAAAAATTGCTCCTCTACGGACTCTGCTTTTTGATAATAACCTGTGTGGAAATCTCGAAATATTCGTACGGCCACTATCTCGTTTGCTAATTGTCTTACCCCAAAATAGGTTGCCCATTTTAGTTATAAAATTTGCTGACGTTTTATAATGTCAGCCGGTTAAGGGAAGCCCATTGAAAAATTTAATGATGAAGTTAAAACCCAATCCATCCTCCACAACCAGAAAGGCTCAAAAAAACTTACCAGCTATCAATCACCATAGAGTGGCTCCCAACTTCAAATCGCCGGTTCCATACAACTAGGGCTTCATCGTTGGCCTTACAGGTGCTACGAAGTCTTAGTTGTTGGTGGCAGTTTTTCGTTTTGGAAATGCCCGTTGATTTATTGTCCACTGGTTTAACTGTCCAAAAGAACAATCTTATTTACTGAAAGCATAAAACAATAAGTTAATTATTCAAAGGGTTATATTTCCTCCCAACCACCGTCTTGTGGGTCGTACTTTTTATATTCCCCTGTGTCAGTAAATTCCGATGCTGTCATACTAATTTCAAATATTCCGTCACCACCAGATGCGAAGGATAAGCAATTGTCAGTTAATAATGCACTCGTACCCTTATCTTTTTTAAAGCCAAATGAAACCTGTCTAACGGTCTCATTTTCTATAAAGTAACCATATCGAATAAGGCGACCTTTTAAGTTGTCAAACTGTTGTTGGCTAAATGGAACTATATTATTTTCATTTTCAAAGAAATTGTCATTTTTTGAAACAATGTGCCTGTCTTTTACTTCTGCCCTATACAAATGGATATCATAACTCATAATGTCAATATTTTTTTGTTTAGTTTGTCATGCGATAAAATTACCGCAACTCTTGCCTTCCCAAAAGTACGCCCGAAAACCCTCGTAAACACAACCCTCCAGTAAGTAGCCAAAGTTGGAAAAAATCCTTCCAGTATAAGTGCCAAATCAGTTAAAAAGAAAACGCCTGTTTTGTTACTCCCTTCTTATCCTATCCTGCTCATCACCGGAACCGGCAGTCCTTGTACTTGCTGCCTTCTTAGTTCCAAAAGACCTTGAATACGTGAGCCTGATAATTGGGAACCTGGATGTTTCAGTATACACAATAATGTGGTTTTTTATATCAAAAGCTTCTTGCGTTAAGGTGCCATAATGAATGTCATATTTCTCCCGCATTAAAAGATCATTTACCGCCAACTGAAAACTTCCTTTATTATTTTTTAGTTCTTTTTTAATACCAATATTCATTCTTAGAATGCCTTCCACTTTTTGTGTGCCATTGCAATTGGCATTGTTATAACTCCCGGAAAATTCTGCGGAAAGCTCATGTGGCATTTTGAAAACCTGGCTATAATTAAATGAGTAACCGAAGTAAGCATGTACAAAAGGCTGTTTAGTATAGGGCACCTTGTATTGGCGCAAACCGCCGGAAAAAGAATAGTTCATCGTCCACCAATTCTGTATTTTAAAAGGCAGGTTTGTTTGCAACAGGAGATTGTTTTGCCAGCTAATGTTTTGCGGAGAAATAAACAGCATGTCGTGTTGCGGGCTCTCGGTAAGCTGGTACCGGGAAATAGCATTTTCATCCCTGCTAAAGATCAATGAAGTGGTATAATTTTTATACTGGTAACCAACCCTGGCATTATGTGTAATAGTAGGTTTTAAAAAAGGATTACCGGTATGAACAGCCGTGGGATCACTGTAACCCACATACGAAGCAAGATCATTGTAAGATGGTCTTGTAATGCGCTTTGTATAAGATACCTGTAGTTCGGATTGATCGTTAATCTTTTTGGTAAAGAACAAACTCGGAAACAAAGAACTAAGTTTTCGATTAACAATTTTTCTCCCGCTTTTAGGATCATTCATTTTTGTGAAAGCATATTCAAAGCGCATGCCTGTAACCAAATTTGTGAACGAATTGATCTGCGTATTGAAAGAAATATATGCAGCGGCAATCGCCTCTTTCATAGCAACATTATTGATGGCCTGCGGATCACTGATCCATGTGCCATTTACCCTGCTTTCAAAACCTGAGTAACTGGAACTTTGTGTATAATTGCTTTTGACGCCCGCTTCCATTTTCACCTTCTTACTCAATCCATTTGAATAGTCCATCTTACCCACAAAAACCCTGATGTTTGTTTTGGCAAATCCTTTTTGCGCAGGCGCAGACAAAGCCTGTCCGTTACCAGCTTCTTCGCCATGCTTATTTATAAATGTTCCCTGCACCTCATAGGGCCGGTTGTTGTTGAAAAACAGGTGATCAAAATTCACACTGATTTTTTCTTTTGGCCGTAGCGCTCTTTCAACATACACCGAACTTACAATGTTGCTCCACCGGCTCATTCCTGCGTTTCGTCCATCGAATTGTAAAATTGAGTCAGGTAAAATATTGTAGCCGAAATGTGTATTGGTAAAGCCCGATGCTTTATTACCTGTATAAATAATGCTGCCGCCTAAAGTTGTTTTTGCATCCAGCTTTGCATCTATACCAGCCGTAGCATTGTGATTGATAAAACGGGCATGTGTAGTATCCCAGCCAAATACATGGATATCGCCACCCATAAAAGGCATGTGCTGCCAACTATCCACAAACATTTTGCTATAAGTAGCGTTGTGCGAAAAGCTGTATGAACCATACAAATTTATGTTGGTAGTATTGTGAGAGATATTGAAACTACCACTGGCTTTCTCCCGGTAAGCATAGCCTGCACTAAGGGTTGCCGTGCCGTTCGTTCCCTTGTCTTTATTTTTTTTCAGCACAATATTGATCAGCCCGGCGGCGCCTTCCGCATCGTACTTTGCAGAAGGTGAAGTAAGGAGTTCAATCGTAGCAATATCATCTCCGTTCATGCCGGCCAGCATTTCCAGTAGTTGGCTCTCCGCCAGGCGAATGAGCTTTCCATTCAGCATTACCATCACGCCGCTTTTTCCATTCAGTTCAATGCTGTTGTCCCGCCGGTTAATAACAACACCGGGTGAACGCTCCAATACCTGCAGTGCATTACTCCCCTTTGTAAGTATACTGTTTGCTGCATTTACAATCAGCCCTTCGGCAGTTTGTTGCACCATTGGTTTTTCTGAACGCATTACTACCTCCTGTAGATCTTTTGTATCGGCTGTCATCATTTGCATACCAAGATCTTTGTGTCGCAATGGATCAGTTATTTCCACCAATCCCAGTTCCATGTTTCGGTAGCCGGTACTGCTAATGCGAACCAGGTATTTTCCGGCGGCAATATTCTCCAATACATAAGTTCCATCCTGCCCTGATAAGGCCGCTTTTATCAATGAGCTGTCTGTACTTTTTAGCAGCAACACATTCGCTGCTGCTATGGGTTCGTCCTTTGCAGAAACGATCTTACCGGATACCTGCGCCACTGCGTATTGCAGCACGCAACTTTGTAGCATGATAAAAAATAAATACTTCATAAATGTTTGTTTTAAAATTGTTGGCCAAACTGTTGAGCGCTGATTTAGCATTGTTGCGTCGCACACTTGTACTGCATACCATTGGGCAACTTTAATTGTGTTATAGAACCAGTTTCGATTACTCTGCTCAACCGCTGACGGGGTTTTCAACCGCCGTCAGGGTTGGGTTAAAGTTTTTAATCCGCAACCCCGACGGCGGCTTCCGGCCCCGACGGCGGTTGATTATAGTACTCCTTTATACAATCAAAAATTTACCTGTTACAAATTTTTCGGCTGTAGCGGGCAAACATCAGCCTGGCTTAATTGGGGCACTCTTGTACTGCAACACCTATGGCAGCAACAAAACAAACAACAAGCAAACACTTGTAAAAACTTATATGCGGAAAGGGAACTTTAAATTGATGAAGTGATGTTTAAAGCATAAAAAACAAAAAGGCTCAAACAAAAACAGTAAAACTGCCATTCGTCCATACTTCATTTCCGTTTGTCAATATTTTTGTACCTCTTGTATTCTGTGCAGCATTGCCGGAAGATTTTGAGTAATTTAGTTTTCATGAACAGCCTGTCTAAATACAACTGGTTTGTTAAATACAAGCTTTACCACATTCCCTTTTGGTTTGCTTACCATATTCTGTGGTGGACCTTAACCATCGGCAGTTTACAGGAGGTGATGCATAATATTTTCTTTTCAGCTTACTCCATAAAATTTTTGTTCTATCTTATTTTTCAGGCCCTTGGTGTTTACTTCAACCTGTATTACCTGGTGCCCAAGTTTTTGGAGACAGGAAAATATGTGCAGTATATTTTGTTCGTACTATTAACCATTTTTTGTACTGCAATATTTATTATTCCGGGTTACTATGTTAGTGCCTGGCTATCGGGTAATTCTTTTGAATCGCTGTATGGTAAACAGCCAGGTGAGTACATGTATCTTTTTCAGATCAATACCTTCCCATCCAGCACGGCAAGCATGACATTGGGCATGAGTGTAAAGCTTACCAAGAATTGGATACAATCAAGAAAACGCCAGCAGTTACTGGAAAAAGAAAAACTGGAAACGGAATTGAAGTTTTTAAAGTCGCAGTTCAACCCGCATTTCTTATTCAACAGTATTAACTCCATTTTTGTGCTCATACATAAGAACCCTGATATGGCTTCTGAATCACTGGCAAAATTCTCTGACCTGCTGCGTTATCAATTGTATGAATGCAATGAAGCACAGATACCCCTTAGCCAGGAGCTAACCTATATCGACAACTTTATGGAGCTCGAAAAACTGCGACAGGAACATACCATCCAACTAAACATCAAAATGGAAGAAGGCATTGCAGGCAACCGCAGCATTGCACCTTTTATATTGATGCCTTTTATTGAAAATGCTTTTAAACATGTTTCAAAAAGACAAGACGAAACCAACTGGATCAGCATGCATCTTTATGTTGATAAAGCACACTTACACTTTGATATTTCCAACAGTGTTTCCGCACAATACAACTCATCCATTGAACCCATGCGGTATAAGGGAATAGGACTAACGAATGTGCGGCGCCGGCTCGAGCTGCTATATCCACAGCAGCATGTGCTAACGATACAACAAACAGATAATTTATTCAGCGTAGCGCTTAAACTGCAACTGGAAGAATACTCCATAACAGAACAACAACCAACAAAAGTAGTTGAACTAAGTATAGCATAACAGCTTCCTAATTTTCAAAAACATGACCTTAAAATGTGTAGCGATAGATGATGAGCCTTTGGCAAGAGAGTGCATCGCCAACTATGTAAGAGAAATAGATTTTTTGCAGCTTACCGGCATGGGGCATAACCCTATTGACCTTACCCGCTTACTGGATGAACAACCTGTTGATCTTGTATTCCTTGATATACAGATGCCCGTAATGAACGGCATAGAATTTTTAAAGATGACGCAGCATCCGCCGATGGTGATCCTTACAACAGCATACCCAAGCTATGCACTCGAAGGCTTTCAACTGGATGTGCTGGATTACCTGGTGAAGCCGATCACCTTCAACCGGTTTTTTAAAGCAGTCAGCAAAGCGAAAGATTATTATCATCTGCGTGAAAGGTCTTCACAACATGGTATTTCTAAGGAGGAAATTGCAGCAGATTTCTTTTTTATCAAGTGTGACTACAGGTACGAAAAGATCTATTTCGACCAGATACTTTTTATTGAAGCCATGCAAAATTATGTGACCATTTATACCACCAAAGCAAAATACATCACCCTGCTATACATGAAGAATGTGGAGCAGAACCTTGATAAGAATGCCTTCATCCGTGTACACAAATCGTTTATCGTTTCCATTTCAAAGATTGAATCCATAGAAAATAATGAGATCATCATGCCATCGCACCGCATACCCATCAGCCGCAACTGCCGCGACCTGGTGATAGAGAAAGTAGTGAATAAAAAACTGTGGAAAAAATGATGAGCACGCCCGGCAAAAAACATTCCTTCCTTTCGAAGAAGATACTATACTTTTTTTCGTATTCGGTGTCCGCACCAAACGCAAAAGCCTACTCACTTTCTCCGGCGGGGAGAGAATTTTAATTATGTACACCAACCCAACAGACTTTCACAAATAGGGCTTATTTTAGCTGTATTGCCGCAGGTTTTGAATTAGCCTTGCGGAAATACAAACGTTGCCTGTAATTTCCCATTCGGAGCAACAGAAATTAATTTCTCTATCTGATTTCAGGCTCAGTTTCAAGCAAAAATTGGAAGTATAAGTAATTGATTTAAATACCAAAATTTAACGTTAGTCGGAATTAACAATAATAAATTTAATAAACAATATATGGGAAAAGATATTACATACTTAGGGTCATTTGATGATAGAATTGAATCCTATTTAGACTATGGGAAGTTAGATATCAAAACGCTGAATGAAATATTAATATCTGAAATGTTTTTTTCAACTAACTCTAAAATAGTTATCAATGATGGGTATATAGTTAACTCTCCCATTCTAAAAGCTGCTTTATTATCAAGCAAAGAAACCAATTCTAAAGAAAATTATTATTATTATAATTCGCCTTTATTTTCGTTAATAAAGAACGATTTTGTTAGCGTTCTATCAAGAGAAAATTCACTCGTTGATATGGTTGATAAAATGGCAAAGCAAGGCAATCAATCTTTTATTGAAATTACAAAAAACGAGTTATGGGAATCTCGTCTTTCAAAATTAGACTTTGATTTAAATGAAAGCTTTATTAAATGGCCAAAATATAATATAAGTCATGGATTCCATATTTTACTTTCAGAACTTTTAAAAAATTCTCCTAAAGATCTAAATTTAAAAATTAATGAAGATGAGTTTAAAAAGATCAAAGATGAATATAATAATCAAATTGTAAAGAGTCTTGAGAGTCCAAGAAATCAATGGGAGTTAATCGTTCAAAACTCACAATTTAAAAATGAATTAATGAACCTCGCTAGTATAGTTTATCACTATAATTTTGGTCTTTGCCTTCAATCAGACACATACGCTAATGATAATGTATATATTAACACACTAAATAACTCATTATTTGAAAATAAACAATCTCAACCGATCGAAACCGATGTGGATTTAACCAAATTAAATTTTTCTATACCTACAAAAATTTCAATAAATGACAAGTTGATATCAGAACTTAAAACTAAAGGTGAATTAAACGATATTCATAATGAATTTGTATCAACAAATTTGAAATACATTAAAAAGAAAGCGTCAGAAATTGAACTCAAGCGAATTCAAGATGAATTCAAAAAGAAAATTATAGACTTTGATATTAAAAATTCAAAGAAACAGACAAACCAAATTCTAAAAACGTCAGTTATAATTTCTTGTGCAGCTATCGCTACAGGACTAGGATTTGGAATTCCTGGAATAGCAGCGGCAGTTGTAACTACTGTGGGTGGTGGTGTAGTTGGAGAATTGGTGAATGGAAGTATAGACCTTGCAAGGACAAGATTAAAATATAGTGGTGATAAATATTCATTACAAATAAAAAGACAATTGGCCAGATTTTCTTCATACGAAATATCTAAAGAAAAATCCAAAGAACATACTGACAGTGTTATTCTAATTCATTAAAAACTACAGGCAACAAAAGTATGCTGCAAGTGTGCCTAGACGATCAAACTTCAGCTATATATAATCAGCAGTTGTTCGGGCAGGACGTTATCAATTTTATTTTTCTGTCCCGGCGGGTTTTCACATTTTCACGGCAGACACTGAAATATAAAAAGAACTCCCGTGAAACCCCGACGCCGAACACACGGCATCAATAAATACGGCCACTTTCTAAGCCGCAAAAAATCATCACATCAATATTGCCATCAGGTAAAATCGCAAAAACGGAGAAAGAAGAACAAATTGAATAGTACGCTGCGTCGGGATTTCAGGGCAAGCGCTTTTTATAATTGTTGATGAAAGCTGTGAAAACCCCGCCGGGACAGAACTGATGATTCATCGTTGGCCTTGCAGGCCCGATGAAGCCTTATTTGTTAGTGGGAATATTTATTACTTGCCATTTATATGATTGTAGATACTTCGTAATTCGCTTTTATAGTCATCAATTTTTCTGTCATAAGTAATTAAATTGAGATTTTCCAATTTAAAAATTACACTTGTCATTGTAGTTCCGAAAAATTGTGAAAGCGTTGAAATAATCTTATAAAAATCTTGTCGATTAATAGGCTGATCGTCTAAGTATATGAAGCCCACTCTACTTATACCCAATTGTCTTTGGGTTTGTACTAAGCGAGTATAGAAAGAACTCTTAGGTAATATAAATGAAGCTGCGAATTCATTTGCTTGCCACTCAATCCAATTTTTGTGATTATTTAGAAGATGTTTATCAGAAATAAAATCATATTCGGAATCTTCAAACTTGTCATAGGACTGCTGATTAATTTTTATATCCTTATGTAGAATAAAATGACCTACCTCATGTGCCAAAATAAAAGCAAAACGTTCAGTTTTATAAATATTGCTATCGATATGAATACAGCTTTCTGGAATATCATAATATCCAAGTAGCCCTTTTTTAATAAAAATTGAATCGTCGAAATTGAAGTTTAGTTTGTAATTATTTTTTAAATAATCAATTGTTTTTTCTATTGGTATTTGTAATGCTTGCTGTAAAACTTTAGAATCTATTTCTTCGATTAAATTGGAAGCAATATTCGCAATATCTTCTCTTTTGTATTTATGTAAACCTATAACTTTATTTAGTTCAAATACATTGAATATAAACGATTCTATTTCTTGGATAGATTTAAGTAAATCATCGCTATTATCAGTTTTAATTCTAACAGTTTTATGAAGCTTAATAGTTAGTTCCTTATCGCTTGTTACCTCAATAAGCATCAAACCAGCATTTTTTGCTATTTCTACAGCTCCTTCCTGAAACGAACTATTCGAAATAAATGCTGCCTTGATGAAATATCCATGATTTGCAATTTGACTTGCTTTAAATAAAAACTCTTCAATATCATCAACTGGAACATCCTTTGTCGAATAGCTTTTGCATTCTATCAAATACAGCAGCGTATATCGTTCTGAATTCGGGGGCCAGATTTCAATTGCTAAATCAAATATTATCTCTTTATTTCTTAGTTGAGAAAAGTAGCCCTTCTTAAGAAATACCTTAGCATATTTTGGAGAAATCCCTAATTCATCATTGTTTATAGACTGTTTAAGAAGCTCATAAGAGTTTTGTTCAAATGTGTCACCCTTAAGTACTGAATTCATTTTGTATACTTATTGCTGATTTAATATTTGCCCCTAACGACAGTTTGTAAAAACCGCTGCCGTTAAACCAAATATACACACAATGTGATTAGGTAAAATGGCGTATGCTTTTTGTTAATGAAGTGTATGCAATTTATACAAGGAAATAATCGCCATCAAACTTACTTTGCCACGCTCGACGAACAAGTGGAAACAGATAACTAGGTGCGGCTCATGGATGCCTTTGTAGACAAACTGAGTTACAAAAGTTAGGTTTTACCAATACCGTACATAAGAGTGAAGGACGTCCGCAATATGCGCCGTCAGTACTTTTAAAACTTTATCTGTATGGTTATCTTAACAAGATACGTAGCAGCCGCAAATTGGAAAAGGGTGTTCCCGAAATACAGAATTGCAGTGGCTTCTGCCGTGAAACCCCGACGCTGAATACACGGTATCAATAAAAACGGCCACTTTCTAAACCGCAAAAAATCATCACTATGATATTGCCATCAGGTAAAATCGCAACACGGAAAAAGAAGAGCAAATTGAATAGTACGCTGCATCGGGGTTTCACGACAAGCACTTTTATAATTGTTGATGAACGCTGTGAAAACCCCGCCTCCTTCCAAGCAAGGTCCGCGGCCCGACTTAGGCTCATTGAGGACGTTGCTGGGAATGAGGTAAACAAGTCTATTTCTTGGATTGCAGCCGTGTACTGCTATGCTAAAAGCCCGATGCAGAGACACGGCTCGGGAAAAATATGCCAGGCATTAATTAGTAAATTATATGCCATATACTGAAATGTTTCAAAAAACGAGAAATTGGCGGGAATGAAATTTGAATTATATTGTAAACACAATTAATTTATTAAAACCCTGCTTTATGATAAGAAAATTTTACACTAAATTATCCTGCGTTTTTTTATTTGCGTTTTTTTTATCTGTAAACGCTTTGCAGGCACAGGTGAGCGAAACAGAGCCAAATAACACGGCTGTACAGGCAAACGCACTTCCATTAAATGGTACCGGAAACGGTGCCATTAATCCTGCAGGGGATATAGACTTTTGGAAATTGACTACAACTTCAGACGGCCAGCTTAATATTGGATTTGACAATACCGGCAATGCTGATCTTAAAACTGTTTCACTATTTGACAATGATGGTGTTACATTAATAAACAGTGCAAATATAGGAAATGGTATCGGAGGTCTCAATACTAACGGCCTTGCTGCGGGTACTTATTATATAAAAATCAACGGAAATTCGGGCACTGAGACAGGCGCATATATTCTTTCAAATACATTAATAGTTCCGGCACAGGCTAATGACCTGGAGCCGAATACTATTTTTTCACAGGCTGATGTGTTGCCATTAAATAATTCAACAACAGGGCATATCGGTTACTATTATAATAATAAAAGAGATACAACTGACTGGTATAAAGTAACCACAACTTCTGATGGACTACTTCAAGTTCAATTTAATAATACCGGGTACGGGGATATAAAAGTGATTTCATTATATGATAATGATGGTATTACATTATTAAGCTCTGCCGGCGTAGGCAACGGTATTGGCGGGTTGCAAAAAGATGGCCTTGCAGCAGGTACTTATTATATAAAAATCAATGGCCAGTCAGGAAGCGAGTTTGGTGTTTATACTCTTTCAAATACTTTAGTAACACCTGTACAGCCTAATGATCCCGAACCAAATAATATTTTTTCACAGGCTGTAGTATTAGCAGAAAATGATTCAACAAAAGGGCACATAGGTTATTATTATAACGGGACAACAGATACAACTGACTGGTATAAAGTAACCACAACTTCAGATGGCATATTTCAAATTCAATTTGATAATACCGGGTACGGGGACCTAAAAGTGATTTCGCTATATGATAATGATGGCGTTACACTATTAAGCTCTGCCAGTATAGGTAATGGCATTGGAGGGTTGCAAAAAGATGACCTTGCAGCAGGCACTTATTACATAAAAATTAAAGGCCAGTCAGGAAGTGAGTTTGGCGCATACACGATTTCAGATACGATAATAACACCATTAAAGACCAATGATATTGAACCAAACAACAATTTCTCACAGGCAGATATTTTAGCAACAAATGATTCAACAACGGGACATATAGGTTACTATTACAATAATAAAAGAGACACATCCGACTGGTATAAAATCACTATCACTAACAGGGGCAGCCTTACATTGTTATTAGATAACGCCGGTAATCCCAACCTTATTTCCTTAAATCTATACGATGCTTCGGGTACCAATCAAATTGCAAACACAAATGTTGGAAACGGCAGAGGAGGAATTATGACCGATACACTTATGCCGGGAATTTACTATGTGCAAATAACAGGTGCATCCGGTGCGGGTACCGAATTTGGCCCTTATTCACTTATTGATAGCTTCTTTAGTGCGCTCCCGGTAACTTTTACTGATTTTGATGGAAAGCTGATCAACAATCAAGTTCTCTTAAGCTGGCAAACTGCCACTGAGATTAATAATAAAGGGTTTGAAATACAAAAAAGCAGGGATGGGCAAGGCTTTTCCGACATTGGTTTTGTAGCGGGAAATGGTAATTCATCTTTAAAGAATAATTATAATTTTAATGATGTAAAAGTTTTAAGTGGATCAAATTATTATCGCTTAAAACAAATTGACATTGATAATAAATTTACTTATTCATCAATAATTAAAATTGATTATTCAAAATTTGATTGGACAGTTTTAGGTAATCCTGTTTCCGGAAATACATGGATACAATTGCAAATGGATAAAAGTTCTCATGTCTCCATCCAGGTGATTTCCATGCAGGGAAAAATTATCCGTTCCATTGATAAAGGAAATCTTTTACCAGGCACTTATTCTATTCCTTTGAATTTTAATAATGCAAGCTCAGGCATGTATATAATAAAATTAATGGCAGGTAACCGGTTTTATACAAAAAAGATTATTAAATAAAAGGGCTCTATTAATATTAATTATAAGAAACGTCCTCTTTGGGGACGTTTTTATTTTAAGGTAAACTGTTGTATACTTCGCCGAAGTTGGCCGAAATTTACTCCTATTTCACCGACGACAAGCTGCCGGACTTTGGAAAGGAGAATTTGTGGTTTTTGTAATATAAAAATAATAAAACAATGATTTGGACATCACTTTTTATAATAAGCATAGCACAAGGTTTATTTCTAATCTCTTTAATTCTCATCAGAGATTCTAAAAATCCCATTGCATCCCGCCTGATCACAATAATGTTGGTGCTAATGATTTCTGTCCCGGCGGGGTTTTCACAGCAGATGCTAAAATAATAAAAGAGCTCACGTGAAACCCCGACGCTGAATACACTGCATCAATAAAAACAGCCACTTTCTAAACCGCAAAAGTCATCACTATGATATTGCCATCAGGTAAAATCGCAAAACGGAAAAAGAAGAGCAAATTTGAATAGTACGCTGCGTCGGGGTTCCCGGCAAGCGCTTTTATAATTGTTGATGACACCTGTGAAAACCCCAATGAGACAGAACGGGGGACAGAATTTTAATTATATACACCAACCAAACAGGCTTTCACAAATAGGGCTTATTTTAGCCGTATTGCCGCAGGTTGTAAATTAGGCTTGTGGAAATACAAACGTTATGTGTCACCCTATTGAACATCCTACACATATACAATCATCCATGACTTTGCCGACACGACCCCACGCTATTTTTAGCACATTGCAAGGCACGCAAAACCCCGGCACAAAGCCAACCTTGCAAAGAGCTAAAAATGCCAACGCACAGCCCACCGCACTCCGGCTGGCGAATACCTATCATCATTTGTCCGACACTTCAACAATAAATCTTTACTCAGCACCTAAGTCCACCCACAACCCATAAGCAGACACATGACATAGCAAAACCACTTATAGGACACAAACACAAACCGGCAATAAAAACTTAAATTAGTGGCTTAAACAGTTGAATACATTAGTTAAAAATAATAATGCCAGAATCACAAAACATAGAATATAAAAGTAGTTGGAGAGACGAATACCTAAAATGGATATGCGGTTTTGCTAATGCCAATGGCGGCAGCATTTTTATAGGCAAAGACGATGCAGGAAATATTGTTGGTGTAACAGATGCCAAAAAACTATTAGGAGAGATACCTAACAAAGTAAGAGACACATTGGGCATTTTGGTAGATGTGAATTTACATACAACTGCACAAGGCGATTTTATTGAAATAATAGTTGAAGGCTATCCCTATCCAGTAAATTACAAAGGGCAATATCATTATAGAACTGGCAGCACAAAACAGGAATTGAAAGGAGCAGCATTAGATAAATTTCTTTTACAGAAAAAAGGCAAACGTTGGGATGGTGTTCCTGTTCCCAATATTGCCGTAACAGATTTAAAGCAAGAAACATTTGAATTTTTCCGTAAACGGGCAATCAAAAGCCAACGCATTGAAGAAGATATTTTAACTGACACAAACGAACATCTTATTGAAAACCTGCAACTCAAGGAGAATGATTTTTTAAAACGGGCGGCTATCCTTTTGTTTCATGCTGAACCTGAAAAATTTGTAACAGGTGCATACATCAAAATAGGATATTTTGAAACAGACGATGACCTGAAATTTCAAGACGAGATACACGGCAACCTGTTTGAACAGATTGAGAAAACAATGGACTTGTTGTTTACAAAATACATTAAAGCAGAAATCAGTTACGAAGGCATCAACAGAATAGAAAAATATGAATATCCAAGAGATGCTGTTAGAGAGGCATTGCTGAACGCCATTGCACATAAAGATTATTCTGGTGGCACTCCAATTCAAATAAGTGTTTATACCAACAAGATTATTTTTTGGAACGAGGGGCAGTTACCCGAAAACTGGACAATAGAAAACCTATTGACCAAACATCCATCTAAAGCATATAACCCTGATATTGCCAATGCACTTTTCAGAAGTGGCTATATTGAATCGTGGGGACGGGGAACTTTAAAAATGATAAGAGAATGTGAATTGGCAGAGCTTCCAAAGCCAATTTACTTTTATGATATGTCGGGCTTTTTTGTGGAGTTTAGGAAAGATAATTATAATGAGCAATACCTAAAATCGCTTGACCTTAGCGTTAGGCAAGTAAAAGCAGTTTTGTATTTGAAAGAGAAAAGGAAGATTACCAACAGCGATTATCAAACACTAAATGATGTTTCTAAAGCAACTGCAACAAGAGACTTGACAGAACTTGTTGAAAAATTCAAAATCCTTAAAAGAACTGGTGATATTGGAGCAGGAACGAACTATATTTTAATTGGCTCATAATTGGCTCAATTGGCTCATAATGGGTTCAAGTGCTGAGCAAAATTGACACCTTACTTCTCACAATTTTAGACTGAATATTTTCAAAGTATGATTAAAAAATTTATAAAAATAAGTGGCACGGGGAAATTCCTGAACTACAATACAACTGTAGCTCCTGCCCCTTATCGAACAACTGACTTTGAAAAAATAAATCTAATATACGGTGAAAACGGTAGCGGGAAAACAACACTTGCAATTATACTGAAATCATTAAAAGATAATGATGCTTTGCTTTCAAAGAAAAGGGCTTTTGATAGAACTTTTCCACAGACAATTGAAGTTCTAACTGATGTAACTCCTATCCCAAAACTCACATATGCAAAGAATGCTTGGGACAACCACTATCCCAATATTGAAATTTTTGACATTCATTTCATAAATGAAAATATATACACTGGTTTAGAAATTCAAAATACACACAAGAAAAATTTATTTGAGATAATATTTGGGTTGCCAGATGTTCAACTGAAAACTGATATTCAAACACTCAAAGATAGAATTCAGGCTGGAAAGGCTACAATTCGTGATACAGTTGAAAAAATTCTCTGTCCCGGCGAGGGTTTTCACAGCAACAGATGCTAAAATAATAAAAGAACTCCCGTGAAACCCCGATGCTGAATACACGGCATCAATAAATACGGCCACTTTCTAAGCCGCAAAAGTCGTCACTATGATATTGCCATCAGGTAAAATCGCAACACGGAAAAAGAAGAGCAAATTGAATAGTACGCTGCATCGGGGTTTCACGACAAGCACTTTTATAATTGTTGATGAACGCTGTGAAAACCCCACGCGGAGAAAATTTTATTATATACACCAACCCAACAGACTTTCACAAATAGGACTTATTTTAGCTGTATTGCCGTAGGTTGTAAATTAGGCTTGCGGAAATACAAACGTTGTACGTCATCCTATTGAACATCCTACACATATACAAGCATCCATGACTTTGCCGACACGACCCCACGCACACCGGCTGACGAATATCTATCGTCCTTTGTTCGACACTTCAACAATATATCATTACTGGACACATTGACTTTGTAAAGCAATATTGCAATCAAATCATCCTTATAGACTTATAACCCATTTATGTTTGTATTTTTAGGCTTATTTTATGTAGTTAATGGCAGAACCAACAATACATATATTCGACAACGACAGCGAGGCAGACACCTGTAGAAAAGATGTGCTGCCTAAATTGTATACAAGTGAATGGACGGACGAGCAAATTTTAGAACAACGAACTTTTACAGATGGGAAAATTATTGTAATAGGCAGAAAAGCAAAAAGAAAGAAAGCAAAACGCTTTGACTATTTGCTTCGCTATTCTCAAAATTATCCGCTTGCAATTGTTGAGGCAAAAGTAAAGTACAAATTAGCAGCACATGGAATGCAGCAAGCTAAAGAGTATGCTCAAATATTAGGATTAAAATTTGCTTACTCAACAAACGGAACAGATATTTTAGAGTTTGATTTTATAACCGGGATTGAAAGAATTGTTTCAAAATATCCTACACCCACAGAACTATGGAACAGATTAAATAGTATCGAATCATTTAAACTGGAAATTCAGGAAACATTTTTAAAGCCATTCTTTGTAACACAAGGCAAAGAGATTCGCTACTATCAACGTATTGCAATTAACATAGCTATAAAAGCAGTTTTAGAAGGAAAGAAAAGAGCATTGCTGACATTAGCAACAGGTACAGGAAAAACTACGGTTGCATTTCAAATCATTTATAAACTTTGGAACAACCGCTGGAACACAAAAGGAGAACATCGCCGACCAAAAATTTTATTTCTTGCAGATAGAAGCATTTTAGTTACCGACCCTCATGCAAAGGACTTTGCCATATTTGGTGATGCAAGATGTTTAGTTCCGGAAGAAGGCTTGCCAAGTAGCAGGGAAATATATTTTTCTACTTATCAATCTTTAGCAGAAGATAGCAACCGGGTTGGTGCATTCAGAAATTTGCCTAAAGATTTTTTTGATTTGATTGTTATTGATGAGTGCCATCGTGGTAGTTCATCAGAAGAAAGCAACTGGAGGATAATCTTAGAATATTTCAACACCGCTGTTCAATTGGGTTTAACTGCCACACCACAAAGAGACGACAACAAAGACACTTATGCTTATTTTGGTAACCCACTTTACATTTATAGTTTAAAACAAGGAATTGAAGATGGCTTTTTAGCTCCCTATCTTGTTCACCGTATAGTTACAGAAACAGATGCAATTGGCTTTCGCCCCGAAGAAGGACAACGGGATGATAACGGTGAATTAATTCCTGATGGTGTTTATACAACAACCGATTTTGAAAACTCTCTTTCTTATCTCCCAAGAACAAAAGCTGTTGCAAAACATTTGTACAACTTCATGCTGAAAAATGGCAGGTTTGATAAAACGATTGTGTTTTGTGTGAACCAGGAACATGCTGACCAATTTCGCAGGGAGATGAGTAACCTGAACAATGATTTGGTTCAGCAGTATCCTGATTATGCAGTTCGAATTGTTTCGGAAGAAGGTGATATTGGCAAAGGGCATTTGGGAAAGTTCATGGATATAGATGAACCATTACCAGCTATTGTAACTACTTCAAAATTATTAAGCACCGGTGTCGATGTACAAACCTGCAAAAACATTGTGCTATTCAGAATGGTAAATTCCATGACGGAGTTTAAACAAATAATCGGCAGGGGCACAAGAGTGAGGGAAGACAAGGAGAAATTATTTTTCTCCATTTTGGATTATACCGGAAGTGCTACAAGAAATTTTGCTGATCCGGATTTTGATGGTGAACCACCTTTAATAACTGAATCAGAAATAAATGCTTCGGGTGAGGTAATCCCCGGAACGGAAACCATTATTACAGATACAGAACCGCTATTTGAAAATAAAGAAGAAGATGATGATGATGAGTTTGAGGGCAATATAAATGATGATGGCGCCCAGCCAAGAAGAAAGTATTATATAAGCGAAGGAGAAGTGAGCATAGCAGCCGAAACAGTACAGGTATTAGATGCAAGCGGCAAATTAAGAACTGTACAGTTTACACAATTTGCGAAAGAACAGATTACAACAATGTTTCCTTCAATCAATGATTTCCGTAGTAAATGGAACGATTTGGAAGAACGTAAACATATCATTGAAGAATTAGAAAATAACGGAATATCCATTGAGCAACTAACTGAAATTACAAAACAAAAGGAAACAGACCCTTTTGACCTGCTTTGCTTTGTAGCTTTTGATTTAAAACCATTAACAAGAAAACAAAGAGCCGATTTATTAAAGAAAAACAAACCCGATTTCTTTTCAGATTATAGCGAAAAAGCACAACATGTTTTACAAATCATTTTAGAAAAGTATGTTGACTATGGCCTGAACCAAATCCGTCCCGACATTATTTCAGCAGACCCGATAAACAAAGAAGGGAATGAAATTGAAATTGTAACTGCATTTGGTGGAATGTATAACTACAAACATGCAATTGAACTATTACAAACCTTGCTCTATACAGAGGCAGCTTAAGAAAGTATGACAACCAAAACAAAGAAAGAAAAAGTAGCAAAGAAATCCATTCCACAAAAAATGGAAGAAACACAGGCACAGCGTTTATCTGGCATTATAAAAACCTGTAGAAATGTAATGCGGAAAGATAAAGGTATGAATGGAGATGGAGACCGACTGCCCATGTTAACATGGATTATGTTTTTAAAATTTTTAGACGATAATGAAACCTTACTAGAGACACAGGCTGCATTAAAAAATAAAAAGTATAAAGCAGCTATTGAAATCCCTTACCGCTGGAGAGATTGGGCAAAAGATAAAAACTTAACAGGTGATGATTTACTGGCTTTTATCAACAACGAAAAAGTGAAACTGGCAGACGGCAAAGAAAAAACCGGTTTATTGTATTATTTAAGAGGATTACAAAGCGAAACAGGTACAGAACGCAAAGATGTAATTGCAACCGTTTTTAAAGGCATTACTAACCGGATGATAAACGGTTACCTGCTTCGTGATGTGGTGAACAAGATTGATGAAATACATTTTACCAACAATGAAGAAATAAATACACTCTCCCATTTGTATGAAAGCATCCTAAAAGAAATGAGGGATGCAAGCGGAGATGCAGGAGAATTTTATACTCCCCGCCCGGTGGTGAAATTTATGGTGGAAATGCTTGACCCGAAAATTGGGGAAACGGTACTTGACCCTGCAAGTGGCACGGGCGGTTTTTTAGTGGAAGCATTTGAGCATTTAAAGAAACAGGCAAAAACAGTTGAGCAACAGGAAATACTGCAAAGTAAATCAATCATTGGTGGCGAAGCAAAGCCCTTACCCTATTTATTATGCCAGATGAATTTATTGCTGCATGGTTTAAATTATCCCAACATTGATAGCCGTAATAGTTTGCGAAAACCACTTCGGGATATTGGAGATAGCGAACGGGTGCAAATCATTTTAACCAACCCGCCTTTTGGTGGCGAAGAAGAAAAAGGAATACTCAATAATTTTCCTGATGATAAAAAAACGGCTGAGACTGCTTTGCTTTTTTTACAACTCATTATGCGAAAATTAAAGAAGAAAAAACCAACCAGCGAAGGTGGACGGGCTGCTATTGTTGTGCCACACGGCACTTTATTTGCAGATGGCATTGCTGCAAGGGTAAAGAAACAATTAGTTGACGAATTTAACCTGCATACAATAGTGAGATTGGGCGAAGGCATTTTTGCTCCTTATACAAATATCCCCTGCAACCTGTTGTTTTTTCAACAAGGTGAGCCTACCAAAGAAATTTGGTACTATGAATTGCTGCCGCCTGATGGGAGAAAGAATTATAGCAAAACAAAACCGATACAACACGAAGAATTTATCGAGATAAAAAAATGGTGGGCAAAGCGTCAAGAAAGCGATGTAGCATGGAAGGCAAAACTGAAAGATATTTTACTAAAAGATGAAGAAGGAAAATTATTGAATGTTAATTTGGATTTAAAGAATCCAAATCGTAAAGGAGAGTTTGAATATATTGAGCCTACCGTTTTGATAAGTTCGATCTTAGAAAAGGAAAAGGAAGTAATGCAATTGATGAAAGAAATCGAAAGTACAATTCAAACAACAGTGGGTAATGAAGCATAATTGGGAAATTATAAAATTAGGTTCTGTGATAAATTACCGTAAGGGGTTTATCAATATTGATAATTTCCAAAAATATAAATTATGCAGAGTACAAACAAAAACATTAGGTGTTGTTTTGAGAGAACAAAAAGATGGGTTTGAAATAAAGACTAAGAAACAACAGCTTTGTAAAGCTGGAGATTTAATATTTGCTGAAATGGATGCAAGATTTGGCGCCTATGGAATTATCCCAGATGAATTAGACGGTTCAATTGTGAGCAGTCATTATTTTCTCTATGAAATTAACGAAGAAGCTATTGAAAAGAAGTATTTAGAATATTGCCTAACACAACCCTGGTTTCTTTCACAAGTTGAGGCAAAGGGTTCAACAAATTATGCGGCAATTAGACCGCAAAGTGTTTTGGATTATAATATTCCACTACCAATTTTAGCTGTACAATATCGAATCGTTTCAAAAATTGAAGAAGTAAAATCCAAACTTGAAAGAATAAAGCAATTAAGAGCAGAACAAACCAAAGACATCAACAATTTATTATTCAGCAAATACACAGAATTGATTGATACTGCTGCATGGTTGCCAATGAAGGAAGTTGCTCCAATAATACGCAGAGAAGTAAAAATAAAACAGGAAGCTTTGTATCCAGAGTTAGGCATCAGGTGTTTTGGTAAAGGCACATTTCACAAACCAGCCTTAACAGGTTTGGAGGTTGCCACAAAAAAAATATTTCAAATTAAAAAAGGTGATTTGGTTTTCAGCAATGTTTTTGCATGGGAAGGCGGCATAGCAGTTGCCAAAGAAGAAGACAATGACCGCTATGGCTCACATCGTTTTATTTCCTGCGTAGCAGACAAAGAAAAGGCATTGGAAGAATTTTTGTGTTTCCACTTTCTTTCACCAAAAGGTTTAGAAGATATAAATGCCTGCAGCCCGGGCGGTGCAGGCAGAAACAAAACTTTGGGCTTAGATAAATTGATGAAAATTAAAATCCCCGTTCCTGATATTACTTTACAGGCAGAATTTGTTGAATTGCTGCACAAAGTAGCTGCCATTAAACAACACCATCAGGAAACGGAAAAAGAGTTGAACGAATTACTGCCTTCACTTTTAGATAAAGCTTTCAAAGGGGAATTATTTAGCCACAGCGAAAAGGTTGTTGTTACTACCGCTGTAAATGAGTTAGAGGAAAAGGCATTTTTAAAACGAAAAGTGTTGGCAACATATATTATCAACCAGTCATTAACCGATACACTTTTTGGAGATGTAAAGTTTGAGAAGCTATTACACCTTTCAGATTTCTTTGCCATTAAAAGAAACTTTGGTCAAAAATATTTTCAGCAGGCAGCCGGTCCTTATGATAATGCTTTTACCAACGCATATTTTATACAAATAGAAAAAGCAAAATGGTTCCACAGAAGAAAGAACGGAAAGCAGTTTGTTTTTTCCGCAGGTCAAAATCATAGCAAGTCGCTTAGTACTTACGACCTGTTTACAAATGAGGAATTGGAACGGGTAAATAAACTGATAGCTTATTTCAAAAAATGTGATTATGAACAACCAGAAATAATTTCAACATTATATGCTGTTTGGAATAATCGCATTATTAAAAATGAAGCGATTACTGACGATTTGTTGAAAACCGATTTTTTGAATTGGGATACTCAAAAAATAAAATACAAAGACCGTTTAGATGCAGCTTTGCAATGGATGCATAAGGAAAACATTATTCCCGATGGTTGGGGAACACTGATTGAGAAAGCACAACGGAAGCATAAATAAATTTAAACAATGCCCGAACAACAAAACATAGAATACAAACAAAGCTGGCACGACGATTACCTGAAATGGATTTGTGGATTTGCCAACGCACAAGGTGGTGTAATATTCATTGGCAAAGATGATAATGGTAAAGTGGTTGGCATTAGCGATTACAAAAAACTGATGGATGAAATACCCAACAAAGTGAAAGACCTGATGGGTATTTTGGTTGATGTAAACCTGCATGAAGAAAATGGCTTGTACTATCTTGAAATAATTACACAGCCTTATGCAGTACCCATTTCTCTACGTGGCAGGTATTACTACCGCAGCGGCAGCACCAAACAGGAATTGATTGGCGCAGCACTCACTGATTATTTACTTCGTAAAAGTGGTAAGACATGGGATGAGGTTAGCGAGCCCACAGCTACACTTGATGATATTGATGATACCAGTTTAAAATCATACATAGCAGCATCCCTTCATGCTGGAAGAATTGCAGATTTGGAAGGATTAAGCAAAGCAGATTTGATTGCCAAACTTCGGCTGACAGATGATAACGGAAACATTAAAAGAGCAGCAATTGTTTTGTTTGGAAAGAATCCGGCGAAATTTTTCAATAACTGTGTTGTAAAAATTGGTCGCTTTGGAAAAGACAGCAGTGACATTAGATTCCAGGAGACAGTGGAAGGCAATATTGTTTACTTACTGAAAGAAGTGATGGAACAATTAAACCGGAAATTTTTTACCCGTGCTATTTCATTTGAAGGTATGCAAAGGATTGAGAAAGGTGAATATCCTATCGCAGCACTTCGAGAAATGTTGCTCAATGCATTAGTCCATAGAAATTACTTAGATTCTTCTGTGGTTCAGATGCGTATGTTTGACAATCATTTTAATATCTGGAACGAAGGCGAATTACCTGTAGGTATTAGTTTGGATTCACTCAAAAGACAGCACCCATCACGGCCGAGAAATTTGTTGATTGCCGATGTTTGTTTCAAAGCTGGCTACATTGATGCATGGGGAAGCGGTACGTTAAAAATTATCAGTACCTGCAAAGAGGCAGGATTACCCGAACCTGAAATTATTGAACAGGACGGCGGCATATTGGTAACTCTGTTTAAAAACAAGTATAGTGTAGACCAGTTGCAGAAATTGGGATTGAATGAGCGGCAGGTGAAGGCGGTACTGTATGTTGTTGAACACACAGCTATTACAAATTCAAAATATCAGGCGATAAATTCAGTTGGCAAAACATTAGCTACAGAGGAACTACAGCAATTAGTTGGCAGAGAGCTATTAAAGCAGGTTGGTTCAAAAGGACGTGGTAGTAAATATGAACTGGGAGGGTAATTGGCCGCTAATTGGCCGAATTGGCCGCTAATTGGCCGCTAATTGACCCGTTACTAACTTTATTTTGAATGACTCATGAAGCACTCAAAATGGACTCAATTGCATCAATCCGAGGTTGGCTGAGCTGGCTCATAATAGGCTCACAGTTGGCTCAATAAATTAGCCGCTTCTCTAACAAAAGAAATATGGATGAAAGCTTCCCGAATCAAATTCAACTCTTCAAATCTGTATTCAAAGGCAGAGAAGATGTATTTGCGGTTCGTTGGGAAAAAGAAAGTAAGAGTGGCTACATGCCTGCCTATTTCTATGACCCGTATATGTATAGGGCTCATAAAATTAAGGGTGGCACTTTCCAGAATTATAACGACAAAAGCTACCTAAAACTTACTGATAAGGAAATTGCAAAGCACCTGAACGGTGAACAACTCATTGGGGTTTATCCTTTGCTTTCAGATAACTCATCGTGGTTTTTAGTTGCTGATTTCGACAAAGAAAATTGGATAGCCGAAGCAAATTTGTTTATTAAATATTGCCAGCAAAAAGGATTTCCTGCATATCTGGAACGTTCCCGTTCGGGCAATGGTGGTCATGTTTGGTTATTCTTTGAACAACCTTATCCGGCAATCAGGAGCAGGAAAATTTTCATTTCAATACTTGAACAGTCAGGGGCATTTTCAATTTTTGACAAAAGTTCCAGTTTTGACCGCTTGTTTCCCAATCAGGATTTTCTTTCAGGAAAAGGTTTAGGAAACCTGATTGCTTTACCACTTTTCAAAAAGAC
>JBDSAP010000019.1:0-2968 GCA_039922055.1 Ferruginibacter sp. | reverse complement strand
AGGGGAGTGGCATCCATAAAATGAGTACGACCGATCTTAACCACTTGCATGAAATCTTTACTTTTTGCAGCAAGTGTATCTCTTAACTTTTCAATGCCTGGAATAGTTGTTTCGATGAGAATTTTGTAAGCAGCAATATGCATTGCAGTCGGGAAAGTATCATTGCTTGATTGAGATTTATTCACATCGTCATTCGGGTGAATAAATTTTTCTTTATCATTAAGACTGCCGCCGTTTAAAACGTGACCACGGTAGGCAACCACTTCATTTACATTCATATTGCTTTGTGTACCACTACCTGTTTGCCACACCACAAGCGGAAAGTACTCATCAAGCTGGCCTGCTAAAATTTCATCACAAGCCTTGCCTATCAGGTCACATTTTTCTTTTGACAATATACCGGCATCGAGATTGGTTAATGCTGCCGCCTTCTTCAGATAAGCAAATGCCCGGATAATTTCTTTCGGCATCTTATTAATGTCCTGGGCAATTTTAAAGTTATCAATACTGCGTTGGGTTTGTGCACCGTAGTAAGCGTCTGCGGGTACCTTTACTTCACCCATTGTATCTTTTTCAATTCTATAATCCATAACTTAAGTTTTAAGAGGGCAAAGGTAGGCGGAAAAAAATATATCAATATTTGCAAGAGATCTTATTGCAGGCAAAAATTCATTCCCATCAATTAGGGATTTCGGAATTTTTTAGTATTTGAAGAGTAAGATGATTTGATGGTATGGCGAGGACTTATTTGCCCGAAAAAACGGGCTTTCTTTTTTCTATAAATGCGGTGGTTCCTTCTTTTAAATCTTCAGTTGCAAAGCACTCCGCAAAAGCATCAATCTCTACAACGTAACCGTGCTGTGTTTCATCAAACACCGCATTGACTGCCCGGATGCATGCAGCAATAGCGAGTGGAGCTTTTTCATTGATCTGTTGTAGTATAGCTGCTGATTTATTTAACAGGTCTTCAGCGGGTACAACATAATTAACAAGGCCATATCGCAAAGCAGTTTGAGCATCTATCATCTGTGCGCTGATAAGTAATTCGATAGCCCGGCCTTTGCCTATTAATTGTGTCAATCGCTGTGTGCCACCGTAGCCTGGTATTAAACCCAGGTTAACTTCCGGCTGTCCAAATTTTGCATTTTCACTTGCAAGCCGGAAATGACATGCCATCGCCAACTCACAGCCACCGCCTAACGCAAATCCATTGACTGCGGCAATGATCGGCTTTTTACTTTCCTCTATTTTTAAAAAGATATCCTGGCCTCTTTTTGCCAGGGCCTTTGCCTCTTGTTTGTTGAAGCCTGAAAACTCAGTTATATCCGCTCCTGCCACAAAAGCTTTCGTACCAGCGCCTGTAATGATGGCTGATTTTATGTCGTCATTATTTTGGATATCATCTACTACGCTTTCAAGATCTGTAAAGACCTGTTTATTTAATGCGTTTAATTTTTCGGGTCTGTTGATGGTGATGGTTAGAATATCATTTTGCAAGTTTGTGATCAGTGTGGAGTACATAATGTCTTTTTTCAAAATTAGGAAGAATCCGTCAACACCTTAGCAGCATGACTGTTTTGAAAAGAATTTGAGGAGGCAAAGTTGAGGAGAAAAATGATCAGTCAAAACAAATGTAAGCGGCTGTTTTATTGATTTTAATAAAAGATTTATGAGCAGGTAAGCTTTTGCTATGGGGTATCAATCATAGATATTGTAAACTTATTCTCAATTGTTCCGGCACCGTATTTATCCCAAAACTGAACTGCTATTTTGTAATCTTTATTTAATTCCATTGGCTTGCCTGTCGACACGGTGCATTTAAGAGACTCTGCGTCTTTTTGATCGTAAACGCCGCTTCCATCTTTAAAAAGATCAGCTTCGTCGAGGAGTGCTTTTCCGTCACTATCAATTATTTTTAAAGAGCAGCCAATAGACACTTTGTTATCTTTTACAACAAGACCTTTTACTTTATTATTGATCACAACGAATTTTTCTCCTAATGGAATTTGTGTATGTCCTAATTTTTCTTCATTCATAACGATCACAGATTCTTCTGGTTTCATTTTGCTGTAGGTGGTTACCATTCCGGTATTCAGGTCTTTGCTTATTCCCACGAGGGGTTGTCCCTGGCAGGAGTATAACCATACGGCAACTAACCCAAGCAAACTCATAATCTTAATTGAACGATATTTTTTACTTATGAAAGCTAACTGGATTCTCCGTGTTTTTTCCAACATAAAAAGTAAAAGTGTAAAGCCAACTTTTATGCCTACTATAAACACCCAGGTTACAACGAGTGTTTTCAAGAATAATATTACGGCCTCATTCACCGTTGTTTGAAAACCTATGAACAGTACGAAAATGCTTATACAAAGCAGGAATGAAAAAATAAGGGCGACGAGTGAAGATGATTTAATAAAAGCCAGGGTTTGACTACTTTTAAAAGGTTTGGTAATAAATAATTGCATTTTATTGTTGTTTATATTTTGATTGGATGTGCTCTGTTTTTGAAATCCGATACAAAAGAACAAAATGACTTTGATTGTTTTTTGCCTGTTTTGCAAACGGCTACTCTTTGTTATTTGCCGGTTTATAAATTCCGTTACATGATGGGAGTTAGCTACTTACTGCGTACTAACGTTTCACAAAAATTGATTGCTCGCTTTCAAATAAATATGGCAAGCTTCCGGTTAGTGTATTGTCTTTAATTGTTAAAAAAAAGTCTTTGAAGCTTACTTCTGCCAATGAAGGGTTAAGGATTAATTCAAAATAATTATTCCTGTTTGCTGCACTACTTTTTATCGTGGTGGTTACGTCGGGGTACAGGGTGTGCATTACATTGATAGTATCGCAATCAGACAATTTGGAATGTGCAAAGCCTTCGTTGTCTGAATAAATTTCATCCTGCTCTTTTCCTTTAATGAAAATACATAACACCCCTTTTTGTAAGTACGTATTCTGGTCAAAT
>JBDSAP010000018.1:0-37540 GCA_039922055.1 Ferruginibacter sp. | reverse complement strand
TAATTATGGAACGAAAAAGATGCCATGAAAAAATACAGTACAAGTGAGTGACACAACGATGCCGCCATAAAAAACATCTGCTGGTCAACAAAAAAACACAAAGGTTTGACTTGTCAAAGTAGAATTACTCTCTGTTAATTTATAAAATTCCATTGTATCCCAAACCTGAAAACAAAGCCAGGGTATACATAATGTGGTGCAGCAAAATTGTTATTGGTAAACCCGAATCCATTGGTAAAGTCTACAGCATTCAGGTTCTCTGCCCGAAGGTATGCGGTAAAAGATTTTATCCTGAAATGCAGGAACAATGTAACATCCGGCCTGTTGTGAACGGTGAGCGTGTCCTGCGGAAAAAACTTACCCATCAGCGGGGAATAATTGTATTCTTTGTAAGGAGTATAATACCTGAATTCAAGCCCCGTTGCCAGGTTTAGATTTTTGTAAAATATGCCCTCGTACACCAGTCTGTTCCGGGTAAATATAAAAGGAACTTTTATCGGCGAAGCGCCATCCGTTTGTTGCATCGTCACTTCCGAATAAAGGCTCCAGCGCCTGCTCACTTTAAATCTTTTACTGGCGCTTGCTTGTATAAGATTGATCAGTTTGCTATACTGAGCCGTTTGATAATATCCTGAAAAATAAACATAGTTGGTGATCAGGTAATTAGAAAAGCCAAGGTTGAAAAGGGGGTTTTCTGCAGAGGCTTTTATGGAAGTAATATTCTCTTTTTTATAATCGTTGTTGTTGCCAAAATTGAACGAGGAATTGTTATTGTAAATGTATGAAGGGCTCCTGCTCACATTTTGAAATGAGAGCCGTACATTGCCGAGCTTTTTATTAAGCACACGGCTCAGCGATCCGTACATACTATAGTCTGCATTATTAAATCCCGCCAGGTAAAAATCACCTTTGGCAATTATATCCCAAAGCCTGTTCCTTGTCTTGTTTCGATATTCGCCATGCAATACAATGTTGTAAAGATTTTTTGTGCTGCTATCAAAAATTCCGCTGATATTTTCAAGTCTTGCACCGGCTGATAAAAACTGGGCAGCATTTTTTGTGTCGGGAAATTGAACCAGCGAAAAATCGTTGGTGATTACTTTCCAGCGATCGTTTACCAGCACAGAATCCTTAGGCCTTCTCAGCTTAAGATCGTACCAGTTATTATAAAGCACAGAATCTGCAACAATATCTTTAAACTGGTAGCTATATGTGTTATAAGTAAACGTATGCTGAAAACGAAGTTTCGGATAAAACAGGTACTCGGTGGTTGAATCATTTATTTCAACCGAATCCTTCTTTCCAATATCATAAGTTTGTCTTAGAAAAAATGTGAACTCTTTATAAATATTCCCGGTACTTACAGATGACTTAAAAGGATTGGGTTGTATCGGTACATCGCCACCCAGGTTAACCGGTATGGTAAACCTCTTGACGAAATCTTTATCATACAAAAGTGTATCATTCCGAATGCCGCCATTCTCAGAATTTTTTACGGCATTTCCTAACAGCACAAAAAAAGCGGCATATCGTTTTCGCTTGCCCTGGTAATTACTGAACAACCTATAGTTATTGTGATTGGTATTTTGCGTAATAAAAAAACCTGGTGCAGATATGAGGCGGTATTCAAATCCAAAATTTAAATTGGGCTTTGGGCTTTGCGTATGCAAGATCTTTACCATCTGCTCCTTACCAGATGCTAATTGGTAACTTAACTGCGTAAACGGCTTGGTTGTTTTAAAAAAACGGGTATTTTCTAATGCAACCCTGTACGCATCAAAAGCATGAAAGCCCGCATCCCATCCCGGTTTGGTAAACGGTGCAAAAATTAGCGGGTAAGATGCAGCCCCGTTATTACCGAGGTATTGCTGATCTGACGATAAGGGGAAATATTTTGAGAAGTCATTGACGATTGTATCTAACTGAACACTACGGATGGAATCGAGATAGCGAAAGCTGATAGTAATAGAATCTTTAGCATCATCCCTGTGTTCGAATCCAAGCGTATCCGAACCGGGTTTGTTATCAGGCGGCCTGCCATTTTGGGTTCCCTGTCTATCCTGGGACCCTGGTAATTGCCTGCGTTGCGCAAAAGAAAATTGCAAAACAAACAGCATTAAAACGGTGGCCGCTATTTTATACATCACTATAGTTGAGCGATAAGTTCTTTAAAAATAAATGTCAGTTTTGGCTCGGCATTGCGGGCCGCTTCAAGTACTTCCGCGTGAGTTATTTTGTTCTCTTCTTCCCTTATTCCTATATCTGTTATCACGCTCATAGCAAACACGGTGAGGCCCAGGTGTACAGCGGCAATTACTTCCTGTACGGTACTCATTCCTACGGCATCGCCACCAAAAGTGCGCAGTAGTTTGTACTCTGATCTTGTCTCGAAAGTTGGACCTGTAACACCGCAGTAAACACCCTCTTTCAATTCGATATTTGCGATAGCAGCTATTGCCTTTGCTTTTACTATAAGATCCTTTTTATAAGGCTCACTCATATCAGGAAAGCGTGGGCCAAGCTCATCAATATTTTTCCCCAGCAGCGGATTAACAACCAAGAAACTGATATGATCTTTTATTACCATCAGGTCGCCCACTTTAAAATCGGCGTTCGTTCCTCCAGCCGCATTACTGATCAATAAAGTTTTTATGCCTAAAAATTTCATTACCCGGATCGGGAACACCACCTCCTGCGACGTATAGCCTTCATAGTAGTGAAATCGTCCGGCCATTGCTACCACCTCTTTACCAGCAAGCTTTCCGAATATTAATTTGCCACTATGACCTTCAACAGTACTTACAGGAAAATGGGGGATATCACTATAGGGGATCTCTTTTTCAACGGTCATTTCCATGGTAAAGCTACCAAGGCCGCTTCCCAACACTATTCCCACTGAAGGCGCTACATCATAAACACGCTGTATGTAGGCTACAGCTTCATTAATTTTGGCGATCATACTTATATACTAATACTTAAAAAATATCTTTAACGGGAAGCGCAAAAGGAAATTACTTTGCCATAATTAACATGCTGCCGTATTAAAACTATTTTGCAAAGAAAGTGAACTATACCTAAGGATTGGCTAAAATAATGGTAAAAAAATGGGGACACAACGGTCCCCATTTGAACATTAAAGATTGCGATTACTGTTTAGTAATCTTTTGTATGATTAAATCATCATTCAATTGAATTTTCAGAATATAAGCACCGGCGGAAACATTGTTGAGACCGACCGGTAAAATTGTATTTCCCTGTGCCAGTTTCAGCGATCTTGTGTAAACGGTTTTACCGCTTATATCTGTAATACTTAGTTGCCCGGTAGTTGCTTTATCTGCATTGATCGATACAGTAAAGCGATCCTTAACCGGATTCGGATACACGCTGATATCAGCAATACCTTCATTCCTGATCCTCCTGGTATCGCTTAGTTTGAAGGTATTATCCTTATCAAAACTCCGTAACCGATAATAATTATTTCCTTTTGAAGGATGAATGTCTTTGAATGTGTAGTGGAGGATGGTATTGCTATTACCTGCGGCAGCAACCTGCCCTATCGGGGAAAAATTTTTGCCATCAGTACTTCGTTCCGCAAGAAAATAAGTGGTACCCAGTTCTTGCTGTGTGCTCCAATGCAATAAGTTACCGCTGTTGGTTCTTTGCGCAGTGAAATCTGACAACGAAACAGGAACCGGATTTAACGTGGTCGCAAAAAGCTGAAGGTAAAAAGTGGCTGGGGGAGTACCGTTGAAAGTGCTGACAAAACGGGATTTGGAACTGTCTGCATTATATCTCCAATAAGCATCTGCGTTATTGCTTTGAGAAGAACCGGGTGTAGTCATTCGCCATCCATTGAGATCAGTTACGCCGCTATAGTTAGAAAAGCTTATTCCCACAAAAAGCGTTTGGTAACCCGGTACTGCATTACCGGTATCAGTTTTCACCGCAAATAAAGTATTTAAAGAATCCCCTAACGGTACAATGGTTGTAGTGGAGCCCGCACTTGCCGGAAGGTTTACAGATCCAATAAGAACCGGGGGAATACTTATTAAGTTATCTCCTATTACCAATGAGGCAGTGTCGTCTAAAACAGTGTAATAAAATTTTACAGTTACGGCAGGAGCGCCCGCAAGACGGCGTATGCCAAATTTAGCTTTGGTGATGCGGATTGAATCTGTTCCCTGTACCAGTGTTGAAGGAATAAGTACATCATCAAAAAGAATTATTGGAGTGCCCAAAGAACCAATTCCTGCATTGAACCTGGTTCCGGCTTGAACGGTACTGGTATAAAGAGTTTGCGAAAAAACAGTGCAGTAATAAAAGAGAGTAAATGTAATTAAGAGTAGTTTTTTTTTCATGCAATATTTTATTAAGGTGTGTTTAAAAGTAATTAAATTTTACTTTAAATGCAAACAGGACTATTTAGCTGCTTATGTCCTGAACCTTTAATATCTTTTTTAAAACCAATTTCAACTATGCGGATAGCAATATATTTTCCGGCTAATTAAAAAAGGGGACGCTAATGCATCCCCTTTAAATTAGATAGAATGTAGTTTACAGCTTATTAATTTTCTGGACGATTAAATCATCATTTAGCTGAATTTTCAGGATATAAGATCCTGTAGAAACGTGGTTGAGATCAACCGGTAAAATTGTATTTCCCTGTGCCAGTTTCAGCGATCTTGTGTAAACTGTTTTGCCGCTTATATCGGTAATGCTCAGTTGCCCGATAGCTGCCTTATCTGCATTGATCGATACGGTAAAGCGATCCCTAACAGGATTGGGATACACGCTGATATCAGCAATGCCTTCGTTCCTGATTCTGCGAATATCACTCAACTTAAATGTGTTATCCTTATCAAAAATCCGCAGGCGATAATAATTATTTCCTTTCAGCGGATGAATATCAGTGAATGTATAATTACGTACCGTATTGCTGTTACGTGCTGCAGCTACTTGACCGATAGCTATAAAATTGCGGCCATCACTGCTGCGTTCCACTTCAAAATGGTCCGTATTCAATTCCATTTCAGTAGTCCACTTTAAGACGTTAACCGCAGTTGCCCGTTGAGCAGTAAATTTTGTGATCCTGATTGGTAGTGTATTTCCAAGGGAAGCCTCGACTGTAAAAGCGCCTTTTTCAGAGTTTCCATAATCCCAGCTATAAACCCGCATAAAATAATGCGTATTTGGCAAAAGTTTATTCAGTTGAATAACCTCCGATCCAAAGGTTCCAGCATCCGCACAAGTAGCAAGGGCCCCAAGATTATTGCAATCTGTTCCAGGATAAACTACCGCTACAATATCAGTGATCGAATCTGCACCGCTTGTTGGTGTTATAATGAGCGTGCCTCCTGTTGGGCTTGCGTTTGTGGTAAATTCAAACCAAACATCATCGTCCGGTGCAGCAATATCTCCATAGCAGTCATCAGAAAAATCCGACATCGTTGCATTCAAGGTGGTTCCTTGTACTGGATTAACCAGGGTGTTGGCAGCAGTAATGCTTATTGCCCCTGAACAGATATTGTTTGGCGTTGTAGTGGGTTCAACAGCGGTAGTAAAAGTGCCGGAGGTGCAAGCTGCTGGAGAACTTACTGTGCCAATCAAAGGGAGGATATACCATGAATAGGTGGTACCTGGCAATATGCCTGGAACAGGCGTAGAGGTTCCGGTAAGCGAGCCTATATTTACTTCGCTTCCGGGTATGTCTCCGAGGAAGAATTGATAACCCGTAGCTCCTGTTACGGCAGGCCATGAAAATACCTGGTCTTGCGGCACACTTACCGCCCCATTTAATGGTGCGGTAAGTGTGGCACATGGTACGGCTGCAAATGATTTACTTACCCATGTTGAAAAATCTCCACCACCACAATCCGTCCTTATGTACACATAATTTACAACATTCGGTGTGATGCCTGATACATTCACAGTAGCTCCGGTAACGGGAGTGCCAGACGCGGGTGTCGTACCCGTCGTATTTACGGCCCATTGGTACCCTACTATGGTACCGGTTGGAACAGTCCATGTAGCTGTCGTTGTATTTGCTCCATAATTAAAATTACTAACACTAATAGCAGACGGGCTTTTACAAGTTGGTTGATTTGCAACAACGATGTCATCAATAAACATATCGAGGCCAAACTCTCCATTACCCCGGAAAATAATGTAGTTGCTAGCGCCTGTAAATGACGCCGGGATATCAAAAGTATATTGATACCAGCCCACCGCTGGTACAACAGGAGCAGAGTTGATGACCCTGATTATTTTTCCAAGCAAGACTCCACCTGTTGCCGTACTGGCAGTGTTCACATATACAGTGAGGCTATCCTGATCAATATAGGTTGCACTTCGGTACATCCAAAAACTTAACCTCTTGGGCACCCCCGCAAAGTCCATCACCGGGCTTATAAGATCAGCCTTCGATGTGGGGTCAAAATCATAAGAATTATACCTCGCCATTCCAGCACCAGTGTGGGGTGTAGCTGTCGGGAAGGTACCTGCGGTAACTCTGTCCCAGTTACTTCCTGGTATCCCGCTTCCGCTTCCATCACCGGCAGAGATTGTTGCAATCGTCCATCCCGTAGGAGGAAAGGTAGTCGCATCAAAACTTTCTGTCAATTGAGCTTTAAGTGAAAAGATGCAAAGCAATGCAATAAATAGTAGGGGTAGCTTTTTCTTCATTTGTTTTGGTTTAACTAATTAAAAAAATATCAACTGACGAAAACTATTTGAGCTGGAACACGGACAAAAGTAGCTGTATATAACTAAATGATCGAAGTGTAACAGGGGGGAGATTGTAAGTAAATTTATTATAATTAAATTAATAAAGGCGAAAATTAGCAACGATATTTTGGGACTTACTTTCTTACCTTCGTCAAAATTTTTTAAACCATGAATCTTCATGAATACCAGGCTAAAGAGCTGCTAAAGAAATTCAATGTTCCTGTACAGGAAGGCATCGCATGTAATACAGCAACCGAAGCGGAAGAAGCCTACCGCCAGATCCACTCTCAATATGGAAGTAAATTCGCAGTAGTAAAAGCCCAGATACATGCGGGTGGCAGGGGCAAGGGTACCATCGTTGGAACAGATCAGCGTGGCGTGGCGGTTGGGAAAAACGCAGAGGCTGTAAAACAAATTGCACAGAATATTATTGGTGGCACACTGGTTACTATTCAAACCGGCCCTGCTGGTAAATTGGTAAATAAAGTGCTGGTTGCCCAGGATGTTTATTATGAAGGACCGTATCCTGTAAAAGAATTTTATTTGTCCATTTTGCTGGATAGGGCAAAAGGCCAGAATGTAATCATGTACAGCACCGAGGGAGGAATGAACATTGAGGATGTGGCCCATGCCACACCTGAAAAAATATTCAAAGAATGGGTGCATCCCGGTGGTGGATTGCAACCTTTCCAGGCACGGAAAATTGCTTTTAATCTTGGTTTGGCCGGCGAGGCATTTAGAAATTGTGTGAAGTTCGTGACCAACCTATACAATGCGTATGTAGGGCTTGATTGCGCTATGCTAGAAATAAACCCGCTCTTTAAAACCAGCGATGAAAAGATCATTGCTGTTGATTGTAAAATGAATGTGGATGACAATGCAATCATGCGTCACCCCGATATAGCTTCGCTGAGAGATGTAAGTGAAGAAGATCCGACAGAAGTAGAAGCCGGCAAATTTAACCTGAACTTTGTAAAACTCGATGGCAACGTAGGTTGCATGGTAAACGGCGCAGGACTTGCAATGGCTACGATGGATATGATCAAACTAAGTGGTGGCGAACCGGCTAACTTTTTGGATGTGGGCGGTACCGCTAATGCGCAAACGGTGGAAGCTGGGTTTCGCATAATTTTAAAGGATCCTAAAGTAAAAGCTATCCTTATAAATATTTTCGGTGGTATCGTTCGTTGTGATCGTGTAGCGCAGGGCGTTATTGATGCATATCAATCTATCGGCAATATTGAGATACCCATCATTGTACGGTTGCAGGGCACCAATGCCGATGTAGCTAAACAATTAATTGATGACAGCGGTTTGAAAGTACAAAGCGCTATTTTATTGAGTGAAGCTGCCGCATTGGTGAATAAGGCTGTTGCTTAATAGCAGTATAAAAACTATTCTCCTGCGCAAGGGATAAATTAGTGATCTGGTATTTTGCTCCTCATTGATAAAATGTACAAGAGTGCGACGCCAATGAAGCTTAATTGATCCCGATATATCGGGACTGCTGGGTCAAAAAAAATTATTCATTATTTTATTCCTTGTTTACTATAAATGAAAATCCCTTCCAAGCCAGGAAGGGATTTTTTATTACATGATTCAGTTATTAATAATGCCTCGAAAGAAAACTCAAAATATTACTTGTCATTACCCTGTCCACCACTTCTTCAGGCGAGATGCCTTTATTTCTATCCTGTATTAAAGGGCATTTCATTTTTACTTCTTTAAGATAATTGAAAGCATGTTTTAACAGGTAATCATCCAGGTTGTCGATATTACGTGCGGTCCAGTATCCGTTGATAGGATCTATCAATCCATCAAAGTCAGATCCCAGTGCCTGCACATCCCAGGCATACAAACCATTCATATCAAGCAGTTCCGCAATATGCCTTACCTGGTTCCACACCAGTTTAGCCCAGGCGTATAAAATATCTCTCCGCCTGATATGACCCCTCGCTTCCCTTAATGCTGTCACAGACCCAATTCTGCGCTCATCCAATTGTATTCCGAACAAACCACCCGTTTGCCCGATCCTTAATATTTCGTCATCAAATAAATTAATATCGTCTGTCATAAATAAACCCTCCTGCGCTGCCGGGGTTTGCGGAGCCAGTCCCGGAGCTGGAATGCCGGTAACGCCTGCATGACTTGCAATTATTGGTATAACTCTGTTGGGAAATTCATTGTCTAAAAGCAAAAAATATTCCTCCCGCGACTTGCGGCTCATGTGTTTAATATCCACTGCGATCGGCGGCACTTTCACACCATCAGGGCCGGTTCTTTCTTTTAATAATTCTCTTATTACTTCTCTGCCGGCTTCTGTTAGTCCCTGCCCTACGCCATTTTTTTGATCAACTATACATTTGATGATACTTCCAAGGCTGGGTGCATGGCCACATAGCCCGTTCCAAAAATGATGTGCAATGGTTATAAATGCCGGCCTCAATACACCATCCGTGCTATCACGCAAATGCCTTACTCTTTCCACCAACAGATCCATGCGGTCGTCTGCAACACCTTTTGGATGTGTGTCCCACGGTACGGTACTATCCATCACCTGGTCAAAAATATGGCCTCCTTCGATTGTTGGTATGAAAACGATCATTGACTCACCTAGTTCTTCTTCCCGCTGCGCTTGTTCAATATCTGCATACGAGCGTGCAATAGTATAAGTCACCATTTTGCCATCTACTTTGACCCTTGCGTTTTCTCTATCCAGCAAAAAGGCGGTTTCCATTTTAAGATCTTCCCAATAACTATCCATTGCCTGTATATGATCGATGCGCTCTTGTCCAAACTCAGAAGCGAGTTTTGTTAGCGTGTCCGACAATAATCCCGACCCTGCTTTATTTACAAAAAAGCCTTTTTCCTGTGGATAAAAAGACAGGCATACCACAGCAACTCTGCCTCTTAGCAAACTGGCGCCATCAGACTGGATGAAGTTGGTGAGGGATACCACCATATTTTTCAGCTTATCAAACAGGCTGGGACTATCCGTCCTCCAGATTGAAGAGGGGTGGCCAGGTCTGGGCGATTGAATGCCAGGCGGATTATCCCTGAAACTTCTTGCATAGGCTTTGATACCAGGATGGCAATGCAGGTCTGCAAAAAAATGTGCGTCCATATATATGTTTTAAATGTTTCCTGAAGAACTCAAGTGGGGGAGAGGTAGCGGGTAAGATACAAAATCTGGATTTTTTTCCTAACGGTATTTTATGCCCGCAGTTTTAGTTTCATTTTGAAACATGCCAGAGACTTATACTGCGCAAGGAATAAATTAGAAACCTGGTATTTCGCTCCTCATTGATAAAATGTATAAGAGTGCCAATAAAGCTTAATTGATTCCGCTATACCGGGACTACCGGGTTCAAAAAAATTGTTCGTTATTTTATCCCTTGTTTGCCATAATACCCTTGTTGCCGGGCTGGCTAGCAAACAAAAAAAAGTTTTCGAAGGATAAAATTACTTCAGCATTTTACCTTTTAACATCGTGAAAGAATGAGGAGGGAAGCTATAAGTAATTTTATTTCCCTGTGCATTTATTGCCGGCTTCTCTTTTGTGTTCACATCTTCTTTGTCAAAATTATTTTGTGATTTTATATCTGGTCCATTTACCTCAAAAGCCTGGAAAGTACCCGTGAATGCACCATTTTGCGAAATGATATCTGAAGTGATCGCCTCATCTTTATTACGATTAATAACACATAAAAATACCTCGCCATCTTTGTAGGTAGCAGATACATCCAGGTACGGCACTTTGTTTTGTTGTGTGCTTGTTTCGCCCAATCCAAGGGAAAATTTGTTAGTTGTATAAGATTTACAATCAACGAAAACATCCAGCGAAGTGCCATATACATTGTTTGCAAATAATTGCAAAGGGTAAAAAATGGTTTGTTTAAACATACCTTTTTCGTTGGTAAAAATTGGTGCGATCACATTTACCAATTGTGCAAGGTTGGCCATTTTTACTACATCGGCATTTCGTATAAATGCGTTTAAAAACCCTGCGATTACCAAGGCATCTTCCAGGTTATATTTTTCTTCCAACGCGTTTTTGCCGGTAGCCGCTGCACCTCTTCTTGCTCTATACCAAACATTGTACTCGTCCCATGCAATGTATATCGGGGCACGGTCGGGCCGAACGGCGGTTTGCATTGCTTTATCAATCATCCCCTTTACAATTTTGGTGCGTTGCTCCAGTACCAATGGCGTTGAAACGAAACTATAATAATTACTATCCGGATTGCCAACATACATGTGAAGCGCTATATAATCTATCACATCCTTTAATCCATCAATCACGGTTTCATTCCAATAATCCGGATTGGCGCCGGCCCGGTAGTTGGAGGAGCCGGCAGCTATCAACTTGATGCCGGGCGAAGTGCGGATCATTAGTTTAGCAGCTTCCCGTGCCTTCTTGGTATAGTCAATTGCGTCCATGTGCCCCATTTGCCATGGGCCATCCATTTCATTTCCAAGGCCCCAATATTTAATATCATACGGCTCGGGATATCCATGCTTTTTTCGAAGTTCCGCATAATAAGGGCCTTCCTTTACATTGCAATACTCTACCCATCTCCTTGCTTCTTCAATGGTGCCCGTGCCCATGTTTACAGCAAAGTAGGGCTCCGTACCAATAGCCTTTGTGTAGGCTATAAACTCATTGGTACCAAATTGGTTTGTTTCTAACGTGTGCCATGCAAGTTCCATCCGGGGAATACGCTCCGGCTTCGGTCCCACGCCATCAAGCCAGTTATAGTTGGAGACAAAATTGCCGCCGGGATATCTTACCAGCGAAGGCTTTAAATCTTTTACTGCCTCCATCACATCTTTGCGGTAGCCATTTTTATCAGATAGCGGATTGCCGGGATCATACACGCCACCATAAACACAACGGCCTAAATGCTCCACAAAATTTCCGTAGATGTTTTTATCAACTTCCCCGATTACCCGGTCAAGATCAATTTTGATCTTTGCATTTTGGGCGCTTAAATTTTTAATAATACAAAGGCCGCAAACAGCGAGCAACAAAAATGCTTTACTATACTTGTGCATAATAAAAAGTGTTTAATTGACAAATATTAAATGAATTTAAAACATTACTACCGAAGAAAGGAATAAGGGTTTGCCGCTACTAAAACTTGTATAACAACAACCCATAACCCACGCCGGCAGGATCTGCTGTATTAGCAAATTGGAAAGCCATAAATCTGCCGTCTGTAGATACAACCGGGTTAGAAGCTTTACCGCCTTCGTAATCGTTGAAATGGGTGAGGCGCACAAAGTCTTTTCCGGTTCCATCGAGCTTGAGTTTCCAGATGTCGATATTCCCTGACCCACGCTTACCGCCAAGTGTTTCGCACTGGCGGTCGGCTTCTACCAGTGTATACTTTCCATCAGCCAATATACCTTCACATTCATTATAAGCATCGGTTTTTTGTGAATGATTGACCACTTGTTTTGTGTTGAGATCAATTGTCATCACCGAAGCTTTATCTCCGGGTTCATAACACGTAAATGTTAGTTTTGAATCATTGTCAAAAAAATCCTGTGCTTCCAATGTGCAACTCTTATCAGCACTTTCGTACACTATCTTTTGATTGATGATCCTGGGTATAGCGCCAGTAAGATCAACATCGGCCAGTACTAACCTGGATGCGCCGTCTTTTAGGTCCGGAGCCTGTTCATGTACCTGGGAAAAAGCGATCTTCAACCCCTTCTTTGAAATGGCCATTCCTTCGCTCATTTTTTGTCCAAACTTAACCGGCTTAGATCCGGGCTGCTTGCTTAAAAACCAAAGTTCATTATCACGGGAGCGACTGACATGAATATCTTCAAACTTCTCGGGGCCTATTAAAATATAATCGCCGGTTGACAAATGCATCACTCTTAAAAATACTGCTGCCGGAACATTACAGGTAAGGCATTTTATTTTACGTGTCTCCAGGTCAATCACCATTGCATCTCCAAAACTCTTCGTCATAAAAGCTACCCGCTTATTGTCTGGTGAAAAATCGGCCCGTTCACCAAAAGTGGTCAGTACTTGTACGTTGGCGGGCAGGTGATCGATCGGGCTGCCGGGTTTTCTTTGTGTAGTTTGAGCGAAGCTGAACAACGGCATAGCAAGCAAAAGTGCTGCGGTAATTTTATTGATCATAATTTGGAAAATATGGATGAACAAGCAATCAACGTTACAAGTATTCTTGAATATAAATTTAGTGAGTAAAACCCTTTTTCAAGGTTAGTACTTTCAATAATTCTCTTGTTAGCAGTTGCTCGAAAAAAGAGAATCACCGGTCTTACAATTGGGATTATTTTTTTAATGTTGAATAAAAGCTAAATTCATGCTACGATATTTCTGAATTACAACCTATTTGTAACAATTAAATTTGATAAATATGAAAATTACATTCACCATTACTCTCTGTTGTGTCGCATTATTGATGATGTCATTTCTTATTACCAGGGATGACACGCCGCAGTATAAAAACTTAAAAATTCTACCAAAAAATATAACGAAGGATCAAATGGATAGCGTTATGCATCATTTTGCTAACTCCATGGGCAAGAAGTGCAACTTTTGTCATGTGTATAACCAGGAAGAAAAGAAGATGGACTTCGTCTCTGACGCTAAAGAGGAAAAAGCTACTGCAAGGGAGATGTGGAAAATGACGGCTAAATTAAATAAGAAATACTTCGATATTAAAGACAGTAAAAGCCTGGACGCTAAATTACAGGTGACTTGCTTTACCTGCCACCATGGAGATGAGCACCCCGAAACTAAACCTCCTATGCGGGAAGATCCACCAAGGAGGTAAACATAGATGGCCGGGCCATAGCGGATACAAGCAAACAATTAAGCAATCACGGGGTAAGTTTTTAATTATTCCCATGAAGCCTTCTTCAGTACTTTCATTCAATGATCGATTATATAATTGGTGACTTAGAATATGCCGTTGTTGCATTGATGTTAATAATTATCATTTATGTAAAAAAATATTTCTATGCTTTCAACCGATATACTACTTTTACGGCCCTGAATGAAACCTGTAGTTACATTTCTCCTGTTTTTTTGTTTTTGCTTTTTGGGCAAACATACTCAAGCGTACACAAGTACCGGTAATATTCAATTGGGATTTTCGGCGGTCACGCATTTTGCTAAGCCATCGGAAATTCAAATAGCGGATACAAATCCCGGCGGCATAATCACCGGAAATCATTGCCTGGGCACAGCGGACGATTATCTCATTTGCGATGATGACGATAACGAGGATGAGGATATCATCAACAAGCATATATTACCGGCCAGGTATCTTTTAATATTTTACTACACATTCATAACAGCAGAGCGCTGCACCTTCATTGCAGAAACCCTTACTTTTTCTACGCCTTCATCGTTCCTGCATTCCTGTAAATATATTGCTCAAAGAGTAATAAGAATTTGACCTTCCGCTCACCAGTTGCGTAAGTTGGTTTATGCATGGCTACGGAATTGTAATAACTATTTCTCCTGCATAGCGCTTTTATTCTCACTTTTTTACTGGTGATTTTCATTTCAGGAATCGCTGATTCCACACATCTCACTTTAATTTTTACCATAACCATGAACAAGATTGTAATGACTACGGGCCTGTGTGCCATCCTATGCTACACCAGTTGTACCCCTAAAAAAGAAGTAAAAGAAGCCGAGGTTAAATACGCGGTCACTACTCCTTTAACAATGGATACTTCATTCGCAAGAGAATATGTTTCGCAGATACGTTCAGTGCGAAACATTGAGATACGTGCACAAGAAAAAGGCTACCTGCAAAATATTTATGTAGATGAGGGGCAATTTGTTAAAGCCGGCCAACTATTGTTCCGCATCATGCCAAAAATATATGAGGCGGAAGTACTGAGAAACCAGGCTGAGGCCAAAATAGCAACAATAGAGGTGCAGAACACAAAGATCCTCGCCGATAAAAATGTGGTATCCAAAAACGAGTTGGCGATGGCAGAAGCTAAATTGGAAAAGGCCAATGCTGAAACCGGGTTGGCAAAGCTACACTTATCATTTACCGAGATCAGGGCGCCGTTTGACGGAACTATCGACCGTATTCCACTGAAGCTGGGAAGTCTGGTTGATGAAGGCGCTTTGTTGACAAGTCTCTCTGATAACAGCCAGGTATTTGCATACTTCAATGTCTCCGAACCGGAATACCTGGACTATCAAACTAATACTAAAAACCGTGGAAGCAGTAAGGTGCACTTACTGTTAGCAAATAGTGAGCCCCTGAAATACCAGGGCCAGGTGGAAACGATCGAAAGCGAATTTAATAATGAGACGGGTAATATCGCTTTCAGGGCCAGGTTTCCCAACCCGGACCGGCTGCTGAAAAATGGTGAAACCGGTAAAATTCAAATGGTCTTTCCGCTAGGGCATGCATTGATCATCCCGCAGAAAGCGACCTATGAGATACAGGATAAAAAATATGTTTTTGTAGTTGACAAAAACGGTGTCGTCAAATCGAGAAACATCACCATCAGGGGAGAAATGCCGGACTTGTACGTGGTTGCAAGCGGCCTTTCTGAAAGCGATAACATTTTGTTGGAAGGCGTACAAAATGTCAAAGACGATAGTAAGATACTGGCTCAATTCGTCTCGCCACAGGATGTGATTTCTCAATTGCGGTTAAAAGCAGAATAGCTGTTCATCTAAAAAAAACTCCATGTTCAATAAATTTATACACAGGCCCGTCCTGTCCATCGTGATATCGCTCATCATTGTGTTTATGGGCGCACTGGCTATGACCAAATTACCAGTCACACAGTTCCCCTCCATTTCCCCACCGAAGGTGACTGTGACGGCAGACTACCCCGGCGCCAATGGAGAATTAATGACAAAGGCCGTGCTTATTCCATTGGAGAGGGCCATCAACGGGATACCCGGCATGAAATATATGGCATCAGATGCCGGTAACGACGGTGAAGCCAGTATACAGGTGGTTTTTAACCTGGGAACCGATCCGAATTTAGCGGCAATAAATGTTCAAAACAGGGTGGCTTCGGTAGTTAATAAATTGCCGCCTATCGTAGTGCGTGAAGGTGTAAAGATTACCCGGGAGGAGTCGAACATGCTTATGTACATTAACCTCTACAGTAACGACCCAAAGATGGATCAGAAGTTTCTTTTCAATTTTACTGACATCAATATTTTGTCTGAACTGAAAAGAGTGAATGGCGTTGGTTTTGCTGATATCCTCGGTAACCGGGAATATGCGATGCGTATCTGGTTGAAACCCGACCGGATGCTGGCCTATAAGATCTCGGCCGATGAAATAATGAAGGCCCTGGATGAACAAAGTCTCGAAGCCTCGCCCGGTAAAACTGGCGAAAGCTCAGGCAAAAGATCACAGGCCTTTGAATACGTATTGAAATATCCCGGTAGGTTCAGTGATAAGGAAGGATATGAAAACATCGTTGTAAAGTCAGGTTCCGGTGGGGAATTGCTTCGCCTGAAAGATGTTGCAGACGTGGAGTTTGGAAGTTCGATGTACGATATTTATTCCAACCTTAATGGCAAGCCTTCGGCTGCGATCGTATTGAAGCAATCGTACGGGAGTAATGCAAGCCAGGTAATAGCCGATGTAAAAGCGAAATTGAAGGAAATTAAAGCGGCCTCGTTTCCCAAAGGATTGGACTACGAAATCAGTTATGACGTTTCCAGGTTTCTTGATGCGTCGATTGAAAAGGTGATCCACACTTTGGTAGAAGCATTTATCCTGGTGGGCCTGGTGGTATTCCTGTTCCTTGGGGACTGGCGCTCAACCCTGATCCCTGCTATTGCTGTACCTGTTTCGCTGATTGGAACATTCCTCTTCATGCAATTTTTCGGTATCACGCTAAACCTGATCACCTTGTTTGCACTGGTGCTTGCTATTGGTATCGTGGTGGATAACGCGATCGTGGTAATTGAAGCGGTGCATGCGAAGATGGAAACAAAGCACCTTTCGCCATTGCAGGCCACCGAAGAAGCAATGCACGAGATCAGCGGTGCGATCATTGCCATCACCCTCGTGATGGCCGCGGTATTTATTCCCGTTGCATTCATGTCGGGGCCTGTGGGGATATTCTACCGGCAGTTTTCCATCACTATGGCAACGTCCATTATCCTGTCCGGGGTAATTGCGCTTACGCTTACGCCAGCGCTTTGCGCCGTTATGCTCAGGAATAACCATGGAAGGACTAAAAAGAAAACATGGCTGAACAGGTTGTTGGATGGTTTCAATAATTGGTTTAACCGCCTTACCGGAAAATACCAGGCGATTCTGCGTGGGATTGTTAACCGAAGGGTAATTACGTTCGGGATGCTGATCGCTTTCTGTGCCGGAACCTGGTTATTGAGTAGTAAAGTTCCTTCGGGTTTTATTCCGAACGAAGACCAGGGAATGTTCTATGCCGTTATTCAAACTCCTGCGGGTTCATCGCTGGAAAGGACCAACCAGGTTGCGGAAAGGCTACAGAAAATTGCAGAAGGTATTGATGGAGTACAATCGGTTTCTTCACTGGCTGGTTACGAGATTTTAACTGAAGGAACCGGGTCCAATTCCGGCACGTGTTTGATCAACCTGAAAAGCTGGGAAAACAGGAAGCATTCTGTGCAGGAAGTGATTACTGAGCTGGAGGAAAAATCGAAAGATATTGCCGGGGCTACAATCGAATTCTTCCAACCGCCCGCCGTGCCCGGTTATGGAGCCGCAGGCGGTTTTGAGCTACGCTTGCTTGACAAGGGAGGATCCGGAGACTATAAGAAAATGGAGGCAGTTAGCAAGGATTTTGTGACTGCCCTGGGCAAACGGCCGGAGCTATCATCCGTATTTACTTTTTACAGCGCCAGCTTTCCACAGTATATGCTGCGAATTGACAATGACATCGCACAGCAAAAAGGAGTAACAATAGAAAATGCAATGAACACACTCTCTACGCTGATCGGAAGTAATTATGAGACCAGCTTTATAAAGTACGACCGGCAATACAAGGTGATGGTTCAAGCTCTTCCGCAATACCGGGCATTGCCTGAAGACATCCTGAAATTATATGTAAAGAACGACCATGATGAAATGGTACCTTTTTCTGCTTTTATGAAAATGGAAAAGGTATATGGCTTGTCAGAGATCACCCGGCATAACCTGTACAATGCATCGGAGATCAGTGGCTCTAGCGGGCCGGGATACAGTAGTGGCTCGGCAATCAATGCCATTACAGAGGTGGCCAAGACAAGCCTGCCCAGGGGTTTCGGTATCGATTGGGCCGGTATTTCTGCAGATGAAGTGGCTCGCGGTAACGAAGCTATTTTTATCTTCCTGGTTTGCCTGGGATTTGTGTACCTGCTCCTTGCGGCACAATATGAAAGCTTCCTGCTGCCCTTCCCCATTATCCTTTCGCTTCCGGCAGGGATTTTCGGCGCATTCGTTTTCCTGAAAGTATTGGGGCTGGAGAATAATATTTATGCGCAGGTTGCCATGGTAATGCTCATCGGTTTGTTGGGCAAGAATGCTGTACTGATTGTCGAATTTGCTGTTCAGAGGCACCGGTCGGGAGAGTCGGTATTGAACGCTGCCATTTACGGTTCAACTGCAAGGTTTCGCCCCATCCTGATGACGTCGTTTGCCTTTATTGCGGGGCTGATACCACTGGTTTTTGCTTCAGGCCCGGGAGCTATTGGCAACCGCACAATTGGCACTGCCGCTGCAGGAGGAATGCTCTTTGGAACTGTCTTCGGCGTGCTGATCGTACCCGGATTATATTACCTGTTTGCAAAGATTTCAGAAAAGCACCTGATTGTTAAAGATGAAAATGAAAATCCTTTGACCGAAGAAATCGATCATCACACTGAAAAAGTTAACGAGTATGTTTAAAATGAGAATATATACATGGATTGGATTAGTGTGCATTTGCCTGGCCATTACAAGTTGTTCTGTTCCCGCAATCATACAAAGAACAGAGAACAGGGTGGTGCCAGGTAATTACACCGCCGATGGGGATACCAGCAACATTTCAACAATGCCATGGCGAAGTTTTTTTACTGACAAATATTTAGTTAGCCTGTTAGATACAGCCCTAAAGAACAACCAGGAGTTGAATATAACCTTGCAAGAAATTGAAATAGCAAGGAATGAAGTCCGGTTCAGGCAAGGATCATTGTCACCCACAGTTGGGGCACGACTGGGTATTGGCGTTGAAAAAGTTGGCCGGTATACGAGCCAGGGCGCTGGTGACGCTTCTACGGAAATCATCAAGGGAAAGGAAGTGCCCGATGCGCTGACGGATATTACCGCAGGCCTATATGCCAATTGGGAAGTAGATATTTGGAAAAAACTGCGCAATGCAAAGAAAGCCGCCATCACAAGGTACTTATCGACCATTGAGGGCAAAAATTTTGTGCTTACCAACCTGGTGGCCGAAGTTGCAAATTCATACTATGAATTGCTGGCGCTGGACAATCAGTTAAAGATCGTTCGGCAAAATATTGGTCTCCAGGAAAATGCGCTGGAGATCATAAAAATTCAGAAGCAGGCTGCAAGGGCAACTGAACTGGCTGTTCAGAAATTTGAAGCAGAAGTGTTGAAGTCACAAAGCCTCGAGTTTGAAATTCTTCAGAGCAGGAAAGAAACCGAGAACAGGATCAACTTTATGCTGGCAAGATATCCGCAAGAGATAGCGAGGGATACGAGCAATTTCCTGGCTGCACAGCCCGCCGCGGTGGCTGCAGGAATTCCTTCGCAATTACTGGCCAATCGTCCGGATATAAAACAAGCCGAGCTGGATCTGTCCGCCGCAAAATTGGATGTAAAAGTTGCCCGTGCCGAATTTTATCCTTCCTTTGGAATCTCGGCGGCACTAGGATTCCAGGCGTTTAAGCCGTCGTACCTGGTGAAGTTTCCCGAATCGTTGCTTTACTCTTTGGCTGGGGACCTTGCTGGACCATTGATTAACCGGAATGCAATAAAAGCGGAATTTTACAGCGCCAATTCACGGCAGTTGCAGGCGATGTATAACTATGAGCGGAGCATTTTAAATGCTTACGTAGAAGTTTCGACACAGCTTTCAAAAATCGATAACCTCCGAAAAAGTTACGAATTAAAATCTAAACAGGTGGATGCACTTACACGGTCAATCGATATTTCAAATGACCTGTTCAAATCTGCCCGGGCAGATTATTTGGAAGTGTTGCTTACCCAGCGGGATGCACTGGAATCTAAGCTTGAATTAGTGGAGACCAAAAAACAACAGCTAAACGCGGTCGTAAATGTGTATCGTGACCTGGGTGGTGGCTGGCGATAGGTGGGGATATGGGATAGTAAGGAGACTGATTATATAGCGTGGCAGTTGCCCTGGATTGTATTCGCCATCCTATTGATCTTAACAAACTTGCCAGCTATTTCAAGACTGTACGTAACCCGGCAAAACGTATATTTAACATGGCAACCATCTTTACCACATTAAAAAACCCACTCAAAAAGTGGGTTTGTTGCACTGGGGTGTACAATTATCAAATCATTTAATACCAGATTTGACCAGCCTCGCTATTCTTTTAATGGAATAAAAGATCTGTGCAATTTCGTTTCGTAATTGATTATCAACCAAAGCATCTACATTGATAATATGAAACCTTAAAAACATTCACCGCAAAAAATATTTCTTATTTACCTATTTCTTTGACTCTGTTAATGGTTCATGCTTAGTCCGGTTAAAAATCCAGAAAATAATTGGAAACACCATTAGGGTAAGAATGGTTGCGGTGATAAGGCCTCCAATTATCACAACTGCTAAGGGCTTCTGCGATTCAGAGCCAATACCTGTACTCATAGCTGCCGGCAATAAGCCTATTGAAGCCATTAAGGCCGTCATTACTACAGGCCTTGTTCTGGCCTTTACACCTTCTTTAATTGCCGCAACCAAAGGTGAATTCTTCCTGATATTGTTATGAAATTCGGAGATTAGGATTACGCCATTCTGGATACAAATACCAAACAGGGCAATAAAACCAACGCCACCGGAGATACCAAAATTTATTCCGGTAATGTGTAATGCTAAAATACCTCCGATAATAGCAAAGGGCACATTGGCCAATACAATCAATGAGTCTTTTACATTACCAAACATGATGAACAACAAAATAAAAATACCAATCAAACTGATAGGAACCACCTGGCTCAAACGTTTGGTAGCCCTTACCTGGTTTTCAAATTCACCGGTCCAGCCGATGGTATAGCCTGCAGGGAGTTTTATATTTTTTTCTACATTGTCCTGTGCTTCATCAATGGTGCTGCCGAGATCCCTGTCACGTACAGAAAATTTTACACCGATAAAACGTTTGGTATTGTCGCGGTAAATAAACGCAGGGCCGGTTATTTTTTTGATGCTGGCAATTTCTTTTAACGGAATTTTTACCCCTGCAGCTGTAGGTACTTTTAGGTTGGCCATATCATCTTCATTTCTACGGTATTGTTGCTGGTAGCGCACCCTTACGTCAAACTTTCTTTCGCCTTCATACTTTTGTGTCGCTGTCTTTCCACCAAATGCCATTTCCAATACAGCCTGTGCATCGGAAAGTGTAACACCATACGCGGCCATCCTTTCCCTGTCCAGTACTACACTGATTTCCGGCTGGCCTACATTTCTTAAAATGCCCACATCTTTTATGCCTTGTACATGGTCTATTTGTTTAATTACCTGGTTGGCTATTTCATCTAATTTTTCCAAATCATCTCCATATATTTTTACAGCATTGGAAGCATTGATGCCTGCTACACTTTCAGCCACATTATCAATGATGGGTTGCGAATAGTTGTAACCGATACCCTGGTATTTACTTAGTGAGTCATCCATTTCTCTCACCAAATCATCCATGGAAATTTTTCTTTTCCATTCTTCCTTTTGCTTCAGGTTCACCTGCATCTGCACATAGTAAAAGCCACTTGGGTCGGTACCATCATTACTACGGCCTACCTGGCTCAGTACGCCATTTACTTCGGGGAACTGTTGTAATTCTTTTCGCAATACCGCTGTCATTTTTACTGATTCGGTTAGGCTTTGGCTCATCGGAAATTTTGCTTCCACCCATAAAGCACCTTCATTGAGCTGTGGTAAAAATTCACTGCCCAGGAATTTGGCGGAGAAAAATACTAACGCAATCATTGCCAGTGATACTATTAGCGTAAGCTTTTTAAAGCGGAAGGTAAAAGCCACGCCTTTTTCTACAATACTGTTCCAAAAATTTACAAAGGGATTGTTTTTTTCTTTTACATTTTTATTCAGTAACAAGTGGCAAAGCACCGGTACCAGGGTAAGGGTAAATAATAATGCACCCAGCAATGCAAAACCCAGGGTATAAGCAAGCGGAGAAAACATTTTGCCTTCTACTTTTTGGAAAGAAAAGATGGGCAGCAAGGCTGTAATGATAATGAGCTTGGAAAAGAAAATAGCTTTGCCCATTTCGGCACCTGTTTTCTTAATTATTTTTCCTTTGGCTAATTTGTTGTAAGCTTCCATGCCCCGCTTGTGTGCCAGGTGGTCGAGGGCAACAAAGATACCTTCCACCATTACCACAGCACCATCAATGATAATTCCAAAATCTACCGCACCCAGTGATAGCAGGTTGGCGCCCATGCCTTTTAAACTCAAACATAAAAATGCAAATAATAAAGAGAGTGGGATTATGATAGAAACAGTAACGGTAGTACGCCAATCGGCCATAAATAAAAACACAATCAGTGTTACAAAAACAATCCCTTCAATCACATTGTGCATTACCGTGTGGGTAGTAAAATTCATCAGGTTATCCCGGTCGTAAAAGGTTTCCATTTTTACATCCTTTGGAAGAATACGATCGTTGAGGTCTGCAATTTTTTCTTTTACCCTTGCCAGCACTTCATTTGGGTTTTCCCCTTTTCGCATCACTACAATACCTTCCACCACATCATCACTTTCATTTAAACCAACCTGGCCCACCCGTGGCAGTGAGCCTTCTTTTACATCGGCGAGGTTTTTTACAAGTACCGGGTTGTTGCCCAATTCTTTTACTATTATGTTTTCAATATCCTGTATAGAACCTAATAATCCCACACCTCGTACCACATATGCCTGCCCGTTTTTTTCAATTACATCCCCACCTACATTCAGGTTACTTTTGTTTACGGCATCATATACTTCCAGCGGTGTTACATCGTATTTGGATAAACGGTTAGGATCAACAGACACTTCGTACACTTTATCCTGACCGCCAAATGCTACTAAATCTGCTACTCCCGGCACAGAACGGAGGTTGCGGTCAATCACCCAGTTTTGCAGCGTGAGTAGTTCCCTTGTATCCCGGCTATTACTTTTTAAAGTGTAGCGGAATATTTCGCCGGTGGGGCCATAAGGTGGCTGCACATCTGGCGTTACGCCATCGGGTAATGAAATATTTCTCAATTGATTGTTTACCTGCTGCCTTGCAAAAAAATCATCCACTTCGTCATCAAAAATTATTTTGATAACCGATAAACCAAACATAGTAATGCTGCGTACACTGGTTTTCTTTTGCACCGGGTTCATCGAAATTTCTATCGGTGTGGTAACAAAACGTTCTATCTCTTCGGCACTCCGCCCGTTCCATTCTGTTACAATGATGATTTGGGTATTGGTAACATCAGGGAAAGCCTCAATGGGCATATTCCTGAATGCAACAAAGCCGGATATGGCCAGCACACCCACACAGAAAAAAGTAAAGGCTTTGTTCTTGAGCGAAAAGGCTATGATATTTCTTATGAATTTGTTCATGGGTTGGTTAATCGTTTAATGCATCATACACCAGTAATTGATTTGCCGTCATTACCTTTTCACCTGCGGTGATACCCGATGAAATGTAGGCGGTACTTCCAACCTGCCGGAATACTTCTACCTGCCTGGGTTCAATATTATTACGGTCTTTAAAAATCATGACAAAACTTTTGCTTTTATCAAAGATGATAGCGTTGGCCGGTACTGCAATCATCTGTTGGTTTTCCGTATAAGAGAGTTTGATGGTAGCCCGCATTTCGGGCTTTAATAAAAAGTTTTCGTTGCGGAGTTTAATACGCACTTTCATGGCCTTGGTTTCAGGGTCGATGATATTGTATATCTTATCCACTTTGCCATTAAAAATTTTATCAGGATAACTGAGTGTACTCACGGCAGCGTCTATTCCCAATTTAACTTCATCAATATCGCTTTCATTTACATTGGCAATGGCCCATACATCATTTATCTCTGCGATGTCGAAAATGTTGTCGGTTTTATCGCTCCGCAACTGCATGTCCTGGTTGATATTTTTCTGTATGATAAAACCACTCAAAGGGGAACGTATTTCATAGATAGAGCCTTTTTTGATACTGTAAATGCGGTAAGTTTCCTGTATCCTGTTGAACTGCGATTCCGCTTTTTCAACCAGGCTTTTAGATTCTAGCACTTCTCTTTCTGTATTCAGTTTGCCATCAAATAATTCCTGTGCTACTTTTAAATTATTCTTTGCTACAATTACATCATTTCGGGCATCATCCAGTTCCTTATCAAAACCTGCCACTTCGGTGCTCCTGATGGTGGCCAGTAATTGTCCTTTGGAAACATAGTCGCCCAGTTCTACCAGTACTTTTGTAACATTGCCGCCTACCACCGGAAAAACTTCAATTAATTTATTGTTGTCGGTGGTAATTTTTCCGTAAAAATTCAATTCGTTTTTCAGTGGTTCAATCTCTGCAGTAGCCGTTTGCGTAGTCGACAACATTTTATCACTTAGTACAAAAGAGCTAACCTCTTCGCCTTTTTTTTGTTCCGGGGTGCAGGCACTTATTGAATACATCAATAGCGTTGCAATAAAAATTTGCTTCATTATTTTATCAGAATATTTTTTCATTTACCAGGTAGTTTAGGGTTTCGCCGGCTATCAATAATTGTTTTTTCATTTCATTCAGCAGCAAGGTGCTTTGGTTAAAGCTTTCCATAAAGTCGGTAAACTCTATGAGGGTAATATTGCGTTTTTGAAAATTTTGTAACACACCATTATATACGGTTTCTAAATTTTGTGCAGTGCTGTTGCTAATTTGGAGGTATTGTTTTTGCTGGTACAGCAGGCTGCTGTATGCTGTGTTGATGGCGGCAGATAGCTCCAATGCTTTTTGCTGTTCAAGTGTTTTAGATTGTGCAATTTGTTTTTCTGCGGAATTGATATTGCCTTTATTGCGGTTCCAGAAAGGTAACGGTATGCTCAATGTTAGATTTACCTGGTTATTAAAGGCGCCGCCCCGCTGGTCGTAATTGGCACCTAGGGTTACATCTGGTACTGCTAGCGACTGTTGCCATCTCAACAACAATTCGTTGCTGGCAGTAGTTTTTTGTGTGGTCAGGTATTCAGGATTTGTTGCAAGTGCTTTTTGCTGCAGTTCGTTAATATTGGCGTTGATGGGTTTGTTATAAAAATCAGTCAGTTCCTTTTCAGTTGCTAATGGGTTAATATCTGCTGCAGTATTGGTGAGGATTTTTAAATTTTCCTGGCCGGCAAAAATGTTTTTCTGCGCTTCCGTTAATTCATTTTTCAGGTTGAGTGATAGCGACTGCAGCCTTACCACATCTTTTAAAGGCACATTTCCTTTTTGCGCCTGTACAGCATATGCTTCCGTAAGTGTATCCAGGTTCGCTAATTGAGCACCGAGAGTTTGTATCTTAAGTCCATCAAAATAAATGCTGTAAAAGTTCTGACGAATTTGATAGCGTAGTGATTTCAATAATTGCTCGAACTGCAAGCTGGCGATCGCTACATTGCTTTTGGCAAATGCCACTTCGTTTTTTTTTTTGCCACCGAGGTAAATGAGTTGTTGTATGGCTAATGCTTTTTGACCGTTGGCACCAGCAGCAAAATATTTTTTGTCCTGTGGGTTTATGGCATTGAACTCACCGGAAATAACCGGCTGGTCCCATATTTTGGCCTGTATTACAGCCGCTGCCGCCCTGTCAATATTATACTGCTCTGCAATAAGCAGTAAATTGTTTTTCTGAAATAATGCCTCACATTGTTCCAACGAAAGGCTGGTTTGAGCTTGCAGGTTATTGGTAATGGTTAAGGCAAAAAAACTTGCCAGTATCAGTCTTATCATAGTTACATCATTCAATTGAAGATGCAAATTTGATAAAGCCATCTTTATACCACCTTAATATTCACCTTAAAAATACCTTAATGCTTTCTTTAAAAGTTTATGGTGAATTGGTTTAACCCTTCTGTTACCTTGTAATGGATAGTGTAGCCATAAAAATTAAGTATGCGTTGCACTATTCTCAGCCCGAGCCCGAGGCCAGTCTTGGTTTTAGCATTGGCTCCTCTCATAAAAGGCTGGAAGAGTTTTTTCTGCTCTCCTTCGGTAAGTACAATACCATTGTTGATGATGTGGATACAAATTTTATTACCAGGGAATGATATCTTGATACTGGCTTGCTGGTTGTGGGAATAGGTAGCAGCGTTTTTCAGCAGGTTGTAAAAGGCAGTTTCAAGTAAAAAGGGATTTCCTTTTATCATGAGCATTTCTTCTGTTAAGCTTTCATCATCCAAATATAAAATGGCTTTGAATGAAGGTGTTTCAAGATGTACTTTTTCTATAGCCTTATAAAGTGTTTCATCTATTCTTACCAATTCTGTGCTGCCAGTTTTGTGGGTATCTATCCGGGAAAGTATCAACAGCGAACTGATTAATTCATTGAGCTGATTAATATTTTGGAATGTTGTTTTCAGAACAGGCTTATCTTTTTCCTCTGCAGCATTAATTTGATTTTCCAATTGGGCTGAAATGCGGGCCAGTGGTGTTCTTAGCTCATGCGAAGCTTGTGCGGTAAAATCTTTTTGTTTTTGATAAGCCTCCTCAATACGGCCAAGCAAAAAATTAAATTCCTTTGAAATCAGTTCTATTTCGTTGGTGCTTTTTTCATCTACTATAAAGCGCTTCTCAAGATTGTATTCATTAATCTGGCTGATAGTCTGTTGAAAAATATCCAGAGGTCGCAGTAATTTACGGGTTGTATAAAAGCAAAGTATCCAGGCTATAGAAGTAAATACTGCATAAGCACCTAACAATAAATAGATTAAAAAACTCAGTTTCCTTTTGCCTGCATCGTCATTGGCAGATATCAGCGCATAATAATCCTGCTCGTTGGTATCATAAAAAAAACCGTAAATCTCATTCTCTCCTTCTTTTTTTAAAAAGGTTTTGTTCTTTTTTAGGTAGTCAAGATCGTTAGTTGTCCAGTTTATCTTGGTGTCGTCAAGGCTGCTGTAAATTAATTTGTAATCCGCATCAAACACAAGTGTCTTCTCATTGTACAATTTATTGATCGTATTTTGATCGATAATTTTAAGCAATTGTTTATCTACTTCTTTTACATCAATCAGCAACCGAATGGTGGTAAGCGCTTTTTCTTCAAGCCGTTGTCTGAACTCATCTTTTCTGAATTTAGAGAACAGTAATAATACAATACCGCAGGCCATACCAAAGAGGATGGTGAACAGAACGCTGATAAAAACTGTAATCCTTAATTTAAGCGTCATGACATGTCTTTTAAAAAATACCCAAAGCCAACCTTGGTATGGATGAGTTTGTTTGCAAAATTTTTGTCTATTTTATTGCGGAGAAAATTAATGTAAACTTCAATCGTGCTTTGATTGGTTTCAATATGGTCTTCCCAAAGCCTGTCGGCAATCATCTTTTTACTGATTATTTTACCATTGGCTTCAGCCAGTATCAATAGCAGTCTGAATTCTTTTGGAGTCAGGTTCACAGGGGCGCCACCTCTTTTTACCAGCATGTTATCGATATCAATTGACAAAGTTTCCAGTTCAATGATGGTATGCTGCACCTGTGGTTTATCGCTTCTTCTTATCAACGCATTCACCCTTGCCAGTAACTCGTCAAAATGAAAGGGCTTTACTATATAATCATCGGCGCCTTTATTAAATGCAGTTACTTTGTCTTCAATTTCGCCATAAGCGGTCAGCATCAAAATAGGGATATTTTTATTAAAAGCTCTTATTTGGCTGCACACTTCCAGGCCATTGATACCCGGTACATTGATATCAAGTATGGCAATATCATACTGTTTTAAATTCAATTGTTTGGTAACAAGGGAGCCGTCGTAAACAGCGTGACAGGTTATGCTATTTCCCTTAAAAAATTTGACCACCTCTGTTACCAGTTCAGCATCATCTTCTAACAATAATATATCCATGATTTTTTAAGTTGAAATTTCTTGAATGTGCGTTCAAATATACAGGCAAAATAAAATCGTGATTGAATATTTCGTCTCCATTTATACTTGCTGTTTCCAAAAATCGATGTTTCCTGCAAATGCACTGTACCGGTATTGCATAGCAAGAGCTTCTCTTGGGAAAAGTAAACGTTGTTGAAACAGTGTGTAAGTAATTAGGTACCATTTACCCGATTGTGTACACCCCCTCACCTTTGCTTATGGCACACAGTAACGATTCATGAATTTAAATATTTGCAAAGTACGTTTAGGGTATGAGGAATTGACGTATATAAGGATGGAAAAGTATTGTGTCGGCAAAGCTTAAAGTTTGCGGAAAAACTTGTGCTCTGTATGATAGGGCTCATCGCAAAAGAAATGAATTTAAAATAGCTTGAACCTGAAATAGTCTTCGCCAATCTTCACACTATAAGAGTATTGTCGTGCCAATAATTATTTTTAGTGGGTCTCCTTTTACCAAACGAACAATGGCCGCGATGATCGGGTCGAACAAACCTGCATCGATCATGATCAGTACCAGGAAAACGCCGATGGTTAAAAAGCCGGGTAGGGACAGCATGGCTATTGAGTTTGCAGGCTCCCGTTTTGCTGCAGGATCTTTTGAAAGAAGAGTAACTGATAGGGTAGGGCGTTTGTCCAATACCCCCATTCATGCTTGCCTGGCCGTTCGATGTAATCGTGCGGTGTGCCATTTGCGACCAGCCGTTTGTGAAGGTCACGGTTTGTTTCGATTAAAAAATCATCAACCCCAATATCAAAGATCAGTTTAACATCATTGGCTTTTAACTTATCCGCCATTCCCACGATCGTATTATCCGGGTAAGGGTTAAGGGTGTCTTTTACCGGGCCAAGCAAGCGTGCAAAATTATCCGCTCTTAACTTTGCAAAGCCGGCCGGCACTTTCCAGGTGGCGGTATTAATGTTCATTACACCGCTCATACTTCCAGCAGCACAAAATAATTCGGGATGACGGGCGGCTATATACATTGCGCCATGCCCTCCCATCGAAAGACCTGCTATCACCCTTCCTTTGCGGTCTTTTATTGTTGGGTAGCTGGCATCTATTTTCTCCACGACTTCCTTTGCAATGAACGTTTCAAACTGGCTGCCCTTATCCAATGGGCTGTCAAAATAATAACTTGTTAAACCAGCTTCGGGATTGACTATGATTAGATTGTATTGATCTGCCAGTTTGTGCAATAAATTTGGATCGGTTGTTTTGGTTAGCCAATCACGAAAACTACCCTGCCCCCCATGCAGGAGGTATAACACCGGGAACGTTTTACCCTGCGTTTTATAATTCGCAGGTAATGTTACTGCAACCTTTAATGTCTTTTTCATCGCGGTGCTGTAAACGTCAATGGTATCAACTATTGCAGCTTCAGATGCAAAAGAAAATAACAATAAAGAGAACAACAAGCTGAACTTATTTTTAAACAGCTTCATATAGATTTTTAGTTTTGAATGAGGAGGATAAATTAGTGATTTTATAATTCGCTCCATAAAGATAAAATGTACAAGAGTGCCACTGAAGCTAAATAGTAGTTCTTCTGCCTGGCTCATAAAAAAAATTTACCCTACGATTTTGCCCCTTGTGCAGTATAAATAAATGGGCAATCTTCTAAGAAACAATGACTCCATTTTGCTTTAATACTTTGTAAAAGAACAAAACATGATTGGGCAAAGCATTTTCTCAAAGGTATGTTGAACTATTAAGTTCGATAACTTTCAACAGTTTCATTCCCGAATTAAAGTCGCCGGTTAAATTTATTCAATTCAGTTAAGCCAGGTACAATAGAATTAGGAAAACTGTTATAATACTTGATAAATCATGCTGTTTCTTTCTAACTCCACTGCTAGTGATACAGTTTCCGAAATAATCTATCGGCATAATCCTGTCTTATTTTTTCCTGCTCCAACCTGAAATTGTTAGATTTTAAAAAGTTAAAAACTTCTATTTCTTTCTCAGTCAATGTATTCAAATTGGTGGCATTGGTTTTTTCTCCAGGGACTAAGCCTTCTCCTTTAAATAATTCAAAAGTTTCCATATCCATCATTGCGGACTCTGTTTGAGGAAAATAAGTACGCATCTGATGAAGCATTACAAATCCGTGTGAATCAAGATCGCCCCAATAAGTTATTTTTTTTTCATGCAGCCATTGCACATTCCTTAAATAGCTAATCATAAAACCTCCACCACTCCATACTGCCATGGTTGATTTGAGATTTGGCAATGCAAGAAACGTCATCTTGTTCTCAGTAAGAACAACATGCTCGCAGTTGAAATTAAGTTGCTCAAAATCGCTGAGAGGTAAACTTAGGTCGGTAAGGGTACCCAACTTTAATTGTTCATCCAGAATTCTTATTCTTACTGTGGGCTGGTCATACTTTAAAGAATATCTTTTACTGAATGATCGTTCATAAATGTTCTGGATCGAATCTGGAATAAGAAAATCTAACAGCGATCTTATTACGACTTCATTGTGCTCAATAAACTTGGTATGTAAGTCAATAGGTAACTGCCTGATGTAGAGATTGGGCCTAGGATTAAGCAGAAAATACTTACACACCTGGATCAGGTTAATCCACTTGTGCTTGTTTTCAATTACAACCAATGGATTATTGATGACCCACTCTTTCAATTGGGGTAATTGAGTTTGGATTAAATTATTGCTTTCCACAAAGGAATACCATTCTTTTTTCTTGCCAATAAAAGCAACATAATCTTCTAAGGATTCAAAAGTAATTGATTGGGGAAGTGAATGGCTTCCGGTTCTTCTAAACCGAACATCCTCTTTATTGACAATATAACCAAAGCCTAATTTTTCTTTTTCGTTCTTATATAATTCATCAAGCTTGGTTTGAAGTTCATTAATATTCTCTCTAACAGAAGATGATCTTATTTTTCCAATACGGTCTATATTCCGGGGAAAAAACACTTCTCCTCGCAGATGACTTTGCAAAAACGGCTTCCACCATTTTAAAGCTTGCGCTTTTATTTCCTGTGGACTAATCATTGAAACCGGTTTCTAATTTTTCCGCTGACTGAAGCAATATGTTTCGTTTTACTTTTTCTTCTTTATACTGCTGAACAGTGAGATTACTAATCTGTGAATTGTTGCCATCCCTGTTACTTATAAAATGAAATGAATTAACGTGGTTCTCGATAATATGGATCTTTTGTAAAGGAGTTACAATTAGTAACTGCAAATTTAGTTTCCTAAAAAGCTCAAGACCATATCGGGTGCTTTCATCACTTCCTCTCCCGAATGCTTCGTCAATTACAACAAACCGGAAGCTTCTACTTTTATCTTCTCCGAATTGTAATCCAAATTGATAAGCAAGTGCTGACGCAAGAATAGTATACGCAAGTTTTTCTTTTTGCCCTCCGCTTTTGCCACCTGAACCTTCGTAAAATTCTTTTTCGCTATCATCAAAAGAATAGCGTTCACTAGCATTGAATTCAAACCAATTCCTAACATCTGTAACGGTACTCGTCCACTCCCGGTCTACATTTTCCATACTTGCAAATCGGTCTAAGATCTTTTTTACTTGTTCATACTTTGCTTCGTTATACAGGCCACTATCAGCGCCTAAAGTATTGATGTAGCACAGGCGTAAATCCTCCTTAAATTGCCGGATGTCTTTATGGACACTCGGATCGATCAGTATGGTGATATAAGTACCTTTTACAGAGTCGTAAACTATTTCATGCAGGTGCTGATTGATATAAATTATTTTTTGACGAATGTCTTTTTCATGCTTCTCAAGCTGAGTATCAAAAACGGCAATACTATTTATTACGTTGCGATTTAATTCTTCTTTGAACCGCTCTTCATGTTTTTTTAGATCTTCATTCGTCAACTGTTCAAACTTCTTAATATATTCTGCCCTTGCTTCTACATCTTCGCTAAGCTCGCTATACTCTGCTTTAGAATGATCTTTGATGTCTCTCATCTTCCTGGTAATGCTTGTGGTCAGCCTGGTTAAACTACTTCTAAGTCTTTTCAACTCGCCATTTTCACCTTCAAACTGTTTCTTAAATTGATCCTGAAAACTGTCTGCATTACTTAACTTAAATGTTTTATCTCCAATTTTTTCTTCGATGAACGGATAATATTTTTGTTTCTTTTTTTCGTCCATTAGAACTACTAATGATTTAGAGGTTTCAAGTTGAGCATTTAAAGATTTAATTGTAGTTTGTAGTCCTCCAATTTCACGGTCTTTTTGTGTTTCTCTTTCTTTCAAATTCTTTAAACTATTTTCAACTTCTTCTAAACTTTTCTTAAGCGTATTTAAAAGATCATTTTTCTCTAAAAGCTCGTTCTGCTCTTTTTCCAGGTCAAAAATCTTTATTACTTCTGCCTGCCAGTTTATCATGTTATAATCCTTTAGTTCGATAATTTTACTGACGGCTATTTTTATTATATTATTGGCAACCTCCTCTTTTTCAATTTTCGTTTTTTCGGTTTGTATGGTTCTTATTGTAGTCTCAATTTCAATTACATTTTCCCGGAGAGCATGTATTTTTTCAACATTTGTCCAGCCTAACACAAAGTTCCTCTTGTCGTTAATATTCCATCTGTCATCCTTTGTGTGCCTGATTCTACCACTTTTTATTAACCCTTGTTTAGTAATTGCATAAGGAATTTGCTGCAGTTCTTCTACTTCTACACAAGCAAAATCACCAAAATTTCTGTGAAGGTAATTTTCGAGCCAAATATCAAATACGGTATCGGGCTTTGTTTCAATTTTGTTGAATACGCTATCTTCTGTAAGTTGTTTAGTATAACTATCTTTTTTATTGATATCCGCTTCCAGGTAAGTCAATTTTCTACCGCATCCGTCAGTGCTTCTTAAAGTCTTTCCATTCACATACCGGCTGACACTCCTGTAGTGAGTTGAGGGCACCAACAGGCTTATGCCAAAATCGTGTAATAACTTTTCAATAGCCCCTTCCCAGTCTGTTTCTTCTTCGTGAACTTTTAAAAGTTCTCCGGCAAAGGGCAATTCATCTTCTTCTATTCGCAAATCAACACAGATCTGATTTCTAATTTCTATCAGCCATGCAGGTACCTGGCTTTTTCTTGCCTGTAAAGAATCTAATTCAGCTTGCTCCTCTAACAATTCATTTTCTTTTTCACGAAGCGTAATAACGGTCTTATCCCGATCATCCCGCAAATCGTTTTCTTTCTTTTCGCAATTAGTATAGATTAGCTCCGCGCTTTGCAAGTTTATTGTGAAATCATTTTCATTCTCCGCACTTGATAAGCCACTTCTCTTAGCCAGTAAATCATAACTATCCCATTCTTTTTTCTTCGAGTCTTTTGCTACAGAACGCTTCCTGATTTCGTCAGATATCTGTTCTAATCTTTTACCTCCATTGTTATCTATATCTTGTTTTAATCCAAATCTCTTGTTATCCAATAGACCAGCCTCTTCCTGTATTCCCTTTAATTTGAGAGAAGCTATTTCAAGGCTATTATCAGCTTCTTGAATAGCATTTTCGATAAGCCCCACCTTTTTTTCCGCAAACCATCCCGGAATGATCGTGAGCATTTCCTCGATTTTGTCTATTTCAGCGCTTACTTCTCCATACTGAACAGCAAATTCAACAAGAGGCTTCAGGTGATTGTATTGTTCCCTTGCATGTACAACGGCTGCGTGAGCTTTATTCAATTCATCAAATCTTTTTAAAAGCACCGCTATTTGCTCTTTTACATCAGTTTTTTCAAGCATTTGCTCTCTTACAAAATCGGTCAAACTGCTTACCGATTTCATTGAAACAGTTTGATAAAACAGGTCAATCGCCTTGTCACTTGTCATCCCAAACCGATGCCGGAAATGTTCGCTATACTTGCTGAAATTATCATCAAAAAGGCTTACGCCATTCAAACCTCTTAATCTCTTTTTTAGTTCGGCGATCTCACTAAAATTGCTCAAATGCAATTTGATCGAAAGGGGAATTCCACTGCCGATTAGCAGCTTTTCGACCTTACCATCTTTTACCCAAAACACCTGTGCAAGACAAACATGCTCCTGGTACCCTTCATTAAAGAAATTGGCGACTATTACGGTGTGTGTATTGTCATCCGGCCGCAAGTATATTTTTTTTGCAGTTTTTGTTATTTCTTCCTTTTCCTTCTTATACTCGCCTCTCACATAAGTTAATAAATTTCTTTCTTTGCTTTCAGCACCGGCGGCCTTATTAAAGGTTATTTTGTTAGATGGTACCAGCAGCGTTGTCAATGCGTCTACAAGAGTCGATTTGCCTGAGCCTATGTCGCCCGTTAGTAATGAGTTGAACCCTTTCGGTTCAATCTTCCACATAGTTTGGTGAAAAGTTCCCCAATTCAACACTTCAAGGTATTGAAGCCTGAACCCTGCATTGGAAACAATAGTATCAAAATTAATTTCAATCATCTGTTAGATAAAACTTCTTTTAGTCAGCAATCTTTTTTTCAGCGGCATAACTTTCTAGTCTATTTAATGTGCTATCAATTTCGTCCGCATTAACAAACCCCTTAATAATACGATGTATTTCATAGTTAGCGGTATTGTCTTCCAACTTGCGTAAAAATCCAATGTCAATAACCTTGTTTATAGTTGTAATAATTTTATCCTGTTGTTTCGCCTCGTCTGGCACGCCCGGCATGAACAATTTAACCCTATTTATTATTTCCTGTTGTGGTATGATGGCTCTTACTGTTCCACCTTGTGCATCATTTTCTAACAGGTATTTTCTGAGTACAAGACATAGAAGTGAAACATAAAAATCAAGTTGTCTTTTTTCTGCCAGTCGGGGTATATTAACTTCTTCTTCAAACTCTACCTGCTTTAGGAATGCATAACCTTCACTTTTATCCAAAAAAAGATCAAGACCAATTGTAGCAAAATACTTTTTTACGTCTGCCTCATAATTAAGTAAGTTCGCCCAAGCCAACTTGTGATGATCGTATACGACACCTTTCAGAAGCGAGATCAACGATAGTGAGTATTCTTTAATCATATTTTTATCTATTAAAAACAACTATAGGAATTTCAATTTTAAATTGCTTTTCTGTTTCAACATTTTCCACCACCAACTCCTGCTTTCTTTCATAATCTATTAAATGTTTGTTCTCTCCCGATGCTATTTGCATGTAACCTAATACTTCTGCAATTCCTTTCTTCGGCTTGTAATGCAGGAACACTTCTTCAAGAGAAACATGCGGTTTGTTTTTTAGCAAAGACCTGACATTTGCTTTTAGCAACTCAACATCTATAAAGAATTGTTCATACAGTGCATTTGTCTCTGCATCTGATTTTCCTTCTTTGATCTCTATATCCTGAAAAATAATTTTTACCGGAGGTTTAAAAAGCGGCCGCTCCATTATGAAAGCAGGCTTGAACAAACCATCGATCATAAGGAGCGGAAAATTGGGATCAATAGCATCTTTTAAATCTAACAATATAGATTCAATTCGGTCTATACTACTGAGAATCCGTTTACTTTCCAGTAAGCTTTTCTGTTCCACAAACTTTCTTAGTTGTTCCAGCAATCCATCGTTTGTTCTGTTAACCTTATCACCCGCCTCAACAAGATTAGTCTTAAGCCTGTCAATTGTTGTATCACTTTTTATTTTTTGAATGGCTGGTAATTCATTTATTTTTAATAGTAAGAGTTCTAATTCTTCCTGCATATTCCGGCTCATCAAAAATTCCCAAAATGCTTTAAAACTTTTTCCCTGATCGGTACTCCATAAAAAATCTTGTTTGCTGAAAATATCATCGAGCAGCTTTCCTTTTGTGAGACTACTTTTGATAATCGCCTGGCGGGTATCTTTATCTAATTCTCTAAAATTTTGTTCTACCTGCCTAAAGTCCGCTAATAATCTTTTTGCAGTTTCTTCTGCAAGCAGGTAGTCTTCCCTTAGCCTTGTGTCATCTGTTTTCTCATAAATTCCTTTTTTGGCATCTTCAATTTCTTTATCCAATTTTTTTCTGTCTTCTTCCAGCTTTTAACCCGTTCATAAGGCGAAGCCGTTTTATTTACCAGTTGCTTAAGTATAAAAAACAATTGAAGTAGCCGGCTATGTGTGCCAACAAACTGGTGCTTGTTTAAATCTTCCAACCATTTTAATGCATTTTCAGTCGCTGGTGTTAGCTCGAATACTGGTTCGTCTCCCAGATCATAGTATCTTCTTAGGTAGCCGAGCCTGGCCCATTGTTGCAAATAATCTAATGGATCATTTTTATAATCAACTATACCTTGTTCCTCTAACGAAAATATATAATCACTGAGAATACTTCGTAATTCTTGTTGGTTGTAAAAAATTCTATCCTGCTGTTTGAAAGCTAAATGAAGGAAACTAATTATTAATGGGAAATTTTCTGCTCTGAGAATTTGTAGCGTTTTGTCATTTTTATAGAGTGAGTATGCCTTTGCAAAATCCATGAATAAGGGTTTATAGTAAACAAGTGATAAAGTAATGAACAATTTTTTTTGAACCCAGCAAAAGTTTTTCAATTAAGCTTCAGTGGCAGCCAGTCCCGATCCTTTATCGGGATCGCACTCTTATACATTTTATCAATGAGGAGCAAAATACCAGGGCACTTATTTATCCCCTGCGCAGTTTAAATGGGCTTGTAAAATAACAAATAATGCCTGTTAATTCGATGGAATGGTTAAGTTATTCATGAATCCTTTAATTTGTTGATTTGGTTTGCCGGCTTGTACGATATCCATTCGTAAAGGCTGCAACTTGAAATAACAGAAGCAAGACGGATTTTGATCCTAATGAGCCTTACCTAAAGTAATGACTCAATTCTGTCGATTACCTTAACACATTGCAGCTAACCAAGCCCAAATTGAGTATTAGCAAGCGTTTTGATTTATTCGGATGGCGGTTTGGGTACTACAAATTTAATTTGTTAAAGGGTTTTGCTTTTTGTTGTTTGAGGGCGTTGTGGATTTGCCGGAGGTGGTCGGTTGGTTCGGTATTAAAGGTAGGTTCTATCCTCCTGATGGTATTTTCTAAGGCTTCATCCGAACTATCCAGGTTTGTTCTTAAAAAATAAACACCCAATTTATCATTGGCTTCTTCGGCTTTGCCACCTCCTTTTACAAGTAAATATTTTTACTGTTTGGGTAGCAGTATCACTGTCAAAGGTGATATGGTACAACCCAATTTGGCATCGCCGCGCTTTTTTACTGAATCCATATTTGGCCAATTGGCTATTGCGATGATACACAGGGCTTCCTTCTTAACAGGCCGGGCCGCATTCATATAAAATTGCATATATCCGCTTTGGCAACACCGATCAAGGCAAGTATGCCCATGTGCTTAATAGGTAATTTGGGGCAAAATAAAAGCCCTTATAGTTAAAGTATAAGGGCCTTTTTGTGCACCGGGGTGTACAATTCTCGAACCATTTTATACCAGATTTGACAAGACTTGCTAATCTTTTGACAGCATAAGATTAGCAGGTCTTTTTTTATTTATTGATTATTAAGTGTTTGGCAAAAGCA
>JBDSAP010000017.1:0-7902 GCA_039922055.1 Ferruginibacter sp. | reverse complement strand
TTAAACTTAAGCTTGCCGGCAGGCACCTCCACTTCGGTAACATCGCCAATTGCTTTACCAAGCAAACCCTTACCAATAGGAGACGTTACAGAAATTTTTCCAAGTTTTAGATCAGCCTCTTTTTCAGAAACGATCTGGTAGGTGGCTTTCTTCTTGGTGCCGATGTTCGTTACAGTTACCCTCGTTAATATGGATACCTTACTCGTGTCAATATTAGACTCGTCCAAAATTCTAGCGGTAGCGATAACGCCTTCCAGGTATTTAATTTTGGCCTCAAGCATTCCCTGCGCTTCTTTAGCGGCATCATATTCAGCATTTTCCTTTAGATCGCCTTTTTCCCGTGCTTCCGCAATTGCCCGGCTTGCCGCAGGGCGCTCTACACTTTTTAATTGGTGCAGCTCTGTTATCATCTGTTCAAAGGTGTCCTTTTTTACATAATTCGTTTCGCTCATACACTTCTGTTTTAGAGTAAATAGAAAAAAAATACAACGCCTTGGGCTACCAAAGCGTTGTACAGTTGCAAATATAACAAAAAATCAAATGCCCAGCTTTTCCAAAAGAACTGTGCTCATTTTTAAAAAGGCTTCATTGCTATACCCGGCAATATGAGGCGTAAGAATAACATTGCCCTGTTTCATTAAAAAATCCAATTGCTCCCGCTGAATTTCTGTTAGTGTACTGAGCTGTTCATTTTCCAGCACATCCAAACCTGCGCCAGCAATTTTCTGTTGTTGTAATGCAAGGATGAGCGCTGCCGTATCAACTACTCCGCCCCTGCTAGCATTAATAAAAAATGGGATTTGGGTTAGCGCATTAAAAAAAGATCCGTTGGCCAAATGCCTTGTTTCATCTGTTAAAGGAAGGTGCAAACTGATTACGTCTGAATACCGGCAAACCTGTTCAAAACTTGCTTCCTTAATATAACCACGGGAAAAGCCGTATTTGTATTTATCGTAAGCCAACACAGTTACACCAAAGGAAGATAAAAGCTTTGCTAACGAACTCCCCGTATTTCCAAAACCTATAATTCCCACGGTTTTACCACTAAGTTCAATCCCTCTGTTTGCATCCCTGATCCATTTTCCTTCTTTTATTTCTTCAAAACTGGAACTGATCTTGTTCATAAGATTCAGGATCAATCCCATCACGTGCTCGGCTACTGCATTACGATTACCTTCAGGGCTGCTTTCACACTGTATGCCTTTACTACGGGCATATTCCACATCAATCAGTTCCATTCCACTTCCCAGCCTGCCTATCCATTTTAAATTGTCTGCACGGCTCAGTATCGTCCTATCAATCTTCAGCCTTGTAGTTACAATTAAACCATGCACATTACCAATTTTGCCGAACAATTCTTCATACGATAATTTAGGTTCATAAAAAACCTCGTATCCTTTTTTTTCAAAAGTTTGCAATAATATTTCATGCACTTTTGAAGTAACTATTATGATGGGTTTCCCGCTGTTCATTGTATTTATGTTCGATTTAGACCTTGCCCTGTGCAAATTAAATAGCGTATTTTATGGATGTACTGCTTGTTTACAGCGTATTTGTTACCATTCCTTTTTACTGAAGATCTTAAGACTTGCTATCCGGTAAAAGCAGAAATATTTATTCGGATCTCCTAAATAAAATTTAGAAGTGTGTACACTCTTTGATCATAGCTGTAGTAATAAATAATGGCAGTCGCATCCTAAATAAGGCCGTATCTAAAATTAATTATTCCGATGCTATTACACTGATCTCTACATTCGCATTCTTAGGCAGTCCCTTTACAGCGATGGTTTCCCTGGCCGGAAAGTCTCCTTCAAAATAGGTCGCATAAATTTCGTTCACCTGTGCAAACAATCCCATATCGCTTAAAAAAATACTGGTCTTCACAATGTTCTTAAAATCCATCCCCGCTTCATTCAAAATGGATCTTATATTCTGCATCACCCGGTTTGTTTCTTCCGTAATGTCGGCATTGGCTAAATCGCCTGTACCCGGTTTAAGTGCTACCTGCCCCGATACAAATAAAAGCGTACCTGTTTTTACAGCCTGGCTGTATGGGCCTATTGGCGCAGGGGCGTTAATCGTATTGATGATCTGTTTGCTCATTTTCATTTCTTTAATATTTGCAAATATATCTTTTATCAACTACCTATTTTTGTAAAAACTATCAAATGAAAATTGCGGTATTGGCAAATGACGAGCAGTGGAATGAATTAAACGATGGGACTAATATGAATGAGTGTGTACGCATCTATTCGCAAAAAGAATATGCAGCAGAAGCAGATGGTTTCCTGGTGTTAGATGATTCAGCATTCGATTTTTTTTTGACAGAAAAGCCGGTAATTAAGAATGCAGTCGACGCTACTTTGAAAGGGATGAAAGCTCCGATAAATGTAGTTCGTATAAATGGCTGGAGTGGCTTTTTAAAACGATCTAAATGGGAAGTAGCCGGAGCCATTAACAATGCAGTACAACAAATATTTTCTTCTTTAGGAAAACAGCCAGCGATTGTTGTAGATGAAGTTGGCTTTGTAACTGCACGAATAATTTCAATGATCATTAACGAAGCATATTTTGCATTGGGAGAAAACATTAGTACAAAGGAAGAAATCGACATCGCTATGAAATTGGGCACCAATTATCCCTACGGTCCATTCGAATGGGCCGCCATGATCGGCACGGAAAAAGTGTACAGCCTTTTATTAAAATTAAGTGCGCAGGAGGGTCGATATATTCCTGCGCCACTATTAAAAGAGGAAGCAACTTTATGAGTATCATTTTAAATATAGATACAGCCACAAATATTGCGATCATCAGCATAGCAGATAAAGGGAATGTGTTGGCTGAAATTTCAAATTCTGTACAAAAGGACCACAGTGGTTTTTTACATCCTGGTATACAAAGCCTTTTAAAAAAAGCAGGGCTATATTTCAATGACATTGAAGCTATCGCTGTATCAGCAGGACCGGGTTCTTATACTGGCCTCAGAATAGGAATGGCGAGCGCCAAAGGCCTTTGTTATGCGCTAAATAAACCCCTGGTAACCGTCAGCTCGCTGGAAATTCTTGCTTACGCCACGCTGCTTCAAATGCCGCCAGAGCAAGCGGGCCTGGAAGTGTTGATTTGCCCTATGATAGATGCAAGACGACTGGAAGTATTTACAGCTTTGTATAATAAGTCGATGAATGTGGTATCACCGGCTTCTGCATTAGTTTTGGGAGAAAATTCCTTTGCCAATTACCTGTTAAATTATAAAGTAGTTTTTTCGGGCAGTGGAATTGAAAAATGGAGAAAGATTTGTGATAATCCGAATGCGGCTTTTTTCGAGCCTGATAGCAATTCGTTGGCAATGAGTAATTTATCTTACGAAAAATATATATCTAAGTCCTTTGCAGATCTTGCCTATGTGGAACCCTCGTATCTAAAGGAATTTTATAGCAGCGGTTTTATACTCTAACCGCCTTTTAACATGCATCAAAAAAAACCAAATTATTGGAATAAGGATTTTAATTTATATAAAAACGGTTTATCTTTGTGGTGTACAAATTTAAAATTAATATCTATGACAAATGACACCGCAGAACAGAGGCCGGAAGTAGACTTACAAAATTCTCCCAAATTGAGTTCGATCAAAATTGACTATTACAACGTTAAGAAGGCAGCCTTAATCTTAAGGGCGCTTAACCATAAATTAAGGCAACAGTTGATCAAACTTATTGAAGAAGAAAAGAAAATCACGGTTACTGAAATTTACGTTAGATTGAAACTTGAGCAATCGGTTGCGTCGCAACATCTTGCAATCTTACGTAAGGCAGGTATCGTAACTACTCAACGTGATGGTAAGTTTATCTTCTATATTATCAATCATAAAAGAATTGATGAGATAAGCAATTTTGTAACCCAACTTATTGGATAGTCAATCCATTAAAGAGTTAAAAAGCGGATGTGTGATAACATCCGCTTTTTGTTTTTTATCTTTGCAGGTGAAAATAAATCGAAATGTACATACAACAATTATATACCAGTTGCCTGAGTGAAGCGGCCTATTATATCGAGAGTAATGGCGAAGCTGCGGTAGTTGATCCATTAAGAGATACGGAAGATTATATCAAGCTTGCCAGTGATAGAAATGCGGTGATCAAATATATTTTTGAAACTCATTTTCATGCGGATTTCGTAAGCGGCCATCTTGACCTAAGCAAGAAAACCGGCGCGCCAATTATTTATGGGCCTCAAACCGAAACGAACTTTCCCGTTCACATTGCAAAAGATGGCGAGCAATTTAAATTGGGCGAAATTACTTTACAGGTATTACACACGCCGGGCCACACCATAGAAAGCACCTGTTATTTATTGAAGGATAAAAACGGAAAAGATCATGCTCTCTTCACTGGTGATACGCTGTTTGTCGGAGATGTGGGCAGGCCTGATCTGAGTAGCGGAAATATGAGTAGAGAGGAACTTGCAGGTATAATGTACAATACTATTCAAAATAAAATATTGCCGCTGGCAGATGATGTGTTGGTGTATCCCGCTCATGGAGCAGGAAGCAGTTGCGGAAAAAATATGGGGCCAGATACTTACAGCAGTATTGGGAGCGAAAAACAAACCAACTATGCATTGCAACCGCAAACAAAGGAGCAATTCATAAAAGCTGTGACCGATGGTTTAGAAGATGCACCCAAATACTTTTCTATCAACGCACAAATAAATAAGCAGGGATACGATAGCCTTGATATTCTTAAAGAGAAAGCGCTTACTCCTTTATCGGTTGCGGCATTTAAAGAAAAAATAAAAGAGGATATCATTATTCTTGATACAAGGGATGCAGATCAATTTAGTGATGGTTTTATTGCCGATAGTATTTTTATTGGATTAGAAGGACGCTTTGCAGAATGGGCAGGAAGTATTTTGCCATTCAATAAACCAATTGTACTTGTTACCGAAGTTGGTAAAGAAGAAGAAACTGTGGTGCGGCTTGCCCGTGTTGGCTTTGCCAAAATGGAAGGCTATTTAAACGGCGGATTTAACGCCTGGAAAGACGCCGGTGAAAAGATCGATATGATCATTGGTGTAGAAGCGGATGAGCTTGCAATGGACATTCCGCATGATCCTAATTTACAGGTAGTGGATGTACGAAGAGAAACAGAATTTGCCGATGGTCATGTTAAGAATGCAATTAATTTGCCTTTGAACGATATGACCGATGTTGCATTGATCGCAGGATTTGAGGAAAATCAAAATTTATATGTTCATTGTGGAGGCGGCTATCGCAGTATGATAGCTTGTTCTATTTTAAAAAGCCAGGGAATTCACAACCTTCGGAACGTAGCCGGCGGTTGGGCAAAGATCAAAGAGCAACCTTCTATTAAAATAGCTAAAGAGCCAAGTGTTCTTAATTAAATTTCCTTTGAAGAAAATGTTTTAAGCCGAGGGCGGAGGCTGTAGACCTACCCATAGCTTTTGATAGGCAGGATCCCATTTACGTTTCCATCTTTTATGGCTCCACAGGTATAGATCAGGTTGCAGGTGAATATTTTTTTCTAAATGATGTACATACCGGCGTATTAGTTCCCCATCCGGCAATGATTTTGGGTCTTCTGACAACAGGAAATATTCAAAATGATAATGCCCTCTTTTAGGGCGCGTTGTGGTCATCATTACAACAGGTATATTTTGGCCCCTTGCATACTTTTCAGGCCCTTTTGCAAAACCTGTAGGCTGGTTAAGAAATGGAAGCCAGTAAGCATTTTCAGAATCAAGCGGGCTTTGGTCTGCGCCTAATGCAATCAGGTATTGTTTTTTCCGCCAGGGGATAATTGCACGGGCCATTTCTGTAGATGGTATTAACGGGTTACCCCATTTTCCACGAATCTTCATGATCAGTCTATCCATTATTTTACTGCTTTGTGGCATGTACACAGTAAGGAAAGTATAAGGCTGATTAATGCCTGCATGCAGCGTCATTATTTCCCAGTTAAAAAAATGACCGAGGTTTAACTGTACCGCTTTGCCGGTACCATACAAATTATGAAAAACCTCAAAATTACCGGTGGTACGTTTGTTCATGGACTCTTTGCTGATAGAAAGCAATTTTATTGTCTCGATCCAGTTATCACAAAAATTCCTGTAAAATTTAGCTGCTATTTTTTTTCGTTCTGCTTCCGTTTTTCCTGGCAATGCATTTGACAGGTTATCCATTACAACCTCCTTTCGATAACCTATAACATAATAAAGAAGCACGTAAAAAACATCACTGATTCCATAAAGGATAAAGAAAGGCAGCAATGAAATAAGATAGAAAAAACCGTAGACCAGGTAATACATGCGGCAAAGATAATATTATCTGTAAAGTTGCAACATATTGCAGCAAGCTGTTTGCCTGCGATGAATTATACTTCGCAAGGGGTAAAAACGTGAATAAGATTTTTTGTCCGGGCAGTAAAGCAATGGGCATCATCGTTGCATCGCCCTCTTGTACTTATTATCAATGGGCAACTTTAATTGCGTTTTAAATTAAATGAAGCCAGTTTTATTTGTTTACGGAACAAAATAAAACATCACTCATTTATCCCTTGCGCAGTATAGCAAATTAAATGGCGCATTTTATAAAACGATGTTTTGAACCATTCCATCTTTTGATGGGTAATCTGTATTGAAATGTAAGCCGCGGCTTTCATGCCTAAAGTCTGCGCATTTAACTACCAGGTATGCAACAGAGATCATATTACGAAGCTCACAAAGCTGTGGAGACACAGCAGTTTTTTCATACAGCGCTTCCGTTTCTTCATACAAAAGATCCAGCCGCTTCGAAGCCCTGTGTAAGCGTTCATTATTCCTGACTATACCCACATAATCACTCATCAGCAATTTTAATTCCTTTACACTTTGAGTTATAAGGATCATTTCCTTTGCTATATTGGTTCCTTCAGATCTCCAGTTAGGAATGGCATCGGCAATGCTTTTGCTAATGGTGGAATTTGTATCGAGCAGTTTAACTTTTGATACTCCATTTATATAGGCTCTGTGTGCAAATACCATGGCTTCCAAAAGAGAATTGCTTGCCAGCCGATTGGCCCCATGCAATCCTGTCGAGGCACACTCGCCCGCTGCATACAGATTAGTGATCGATGTTCTGCCCCATTCGTCAGTTTTGATACCCCCGCAGCTATAGTGTGCAGCAGGCGCCACGGGTATCATGTGCTTCGTAATGTCAATCCCTATGCTCAGGCATTTCTCGTAAATATTAGGGAAATGCTCAACAAACTTTTCTTTGCTGAAATGACGGCAGTCCAGGTAAACATGCTCTGTACCATTTATCTTCATTTCGTTATCGATAGCTCTTGCCACAATATCTCTTGGAGCAAGATCCCTGCGTTCATCATATCGTTCCATAAACGCTTCGTCATTGCTATTGCGGAGGATTCCGCCATCCCCCCGTACAGCCTCTGTTATTAAGAAGCTTTGACCCCGTACACCAGGTTCATACAAGGCGGTTGGATGAAATTGGATGAACTCCATATTCTCGATACGCCCCTTCGCCCTGTACACCATTGCTACTCCATCACCTGTTGCAATGGCGGGGTTGGTGGTGGTTCGATAAACCTGCCCGTTGCCTCCCGTTGCCAATAAAGTGATCGTTGATAATATTTTTTCTATTTTATTGGTGGTAAGATTTAAAACATACACACCATAACATTCAATATCCGGCGTTGATTTGGTAACTAAAAAACCGAGGTGATGCTGGGTAATTATATCCAGCACAAAGCAATGGCTGATGAGTTCGATGTTGGGCCTGCTCTTTATCCTGTCCAGCAATGCCCTTTCCATTTCTTTGCCCGTTACATCTTTATGATGCAAGATCCTGAACTCACTATGTCCGCCTTCCCTGCCCAGTGAATAATC
>JBDSAP010000016.1:0-5603 GCA_039922055.1 Ferruginibacter sp. | reverse complement strand
AACTGGTAACAAAATTTGGTGTAAAAACAATTATTCAATTCAGTGGCGTTATTATCGCAGCAGGTCTGTTAACGGCGGTTATATTTCCCTATATGATCACAGCAACCATCGGTTTTTTATTGGTTGGTTTTGGCGTATCGTCCGTAGTGCCGCTTGTGTATGGGCTTGCAGGCAAATCCAGTACAATGTTGCCGGGTGTTGCCCTGGCAGCGGTTTCCTCCCTCGGCTTTCTCGGATTTTTAGTCGGGCCGCCACTCATCGGTTTTATCGCCCAGGCTGCCGGGTTAAGACTCTCATTTACAGTGATTGCATTCATCGGTCTCGCCACTACTATTCTTGCCAGCAAAGTGAAAATTGGATAAGCTTAACCCACAATACACCTTTCACACAAAGACGCAAAGTAATAGGCAAAAGGCGCAAAGAAAAAGAAAATGTGCTTTGGGTCTCGTCACAGCCATTCTCGCAGCAAAATAAAAATTGGATAGGCTTGTTCAATCGCAAATGCAATCAAATCGCTCATTAATACCATTAGGGGAAGATTCTATAAATATCTTTTCTTTGGACAAATCGTGCCAGTGTGATAGCTAAATTTTCAAAGAAAAAGCCCAAGCTTGAATCGTTCGAGTATTGCTTCAAGGAATTTTTATAATGTCCAGCTCGGTACTGCTGCTCATTGAAAAATTGATGATGAAGACAACAACTAAAAGCAAAATTATTAATGTATAGCCGAACAACTGCTGATTGTGTACATAGCTGAAGTTTCAACGACCAGCCCCACTTCCAGCAATATTTTTGTTGTACTAAACCTTCGGTATTTTGTAAGCATCTCTAAGATCAAAGAAGCTGCTTAGCTGCCGTTCAACGTGTTTAAATGCTCTCTAATAACTTTATTGTCTTTATCCATAGTTAGGGCAATTTTAAGATATTCTTTTGCTTTTTCAATATTTCCAAAACTTTCTTCAATGGATGCAAGCTCCTTATAGCCACACGCTAAGTCAACCTTATTTCCATTGTCATATTTTATAAAATCCAGAAGATAATCTTTTGCCAGTCGCTTCTCATCATTTTCCGATAATTGAACAGCATACTCATAAGTAACTGTGGGTAAAATACAAAGTGTGTCTTCGTGTGTTTTGTCAATGGTTAATATTTTTTTGAGTGTCTCAATTGCAAGCTTTTGACGTCGAGTTGAATTTTGCGCAACGGCAACTGCAAATAACACATTGACATTGTCAGGATATTCGTTTTCTAATTTAATAAATGCTTGATAAGCGTCTTCTGGCTTGAACTCATCAAAAAGAGCATTAGCCTCTTCAATTCGCTCTTCAATAACATTCTTTTTTCTGTTAAAAAGCATTTTGAAATATTTAGCAAGTTAAATTATGGCAGCTATCACCTAACCTTGTCCTGTAAGAAGTTTTATGACCTTTTAGTTTTTTTGTATTGGGAATATTTTCGAGACTGTCAACTGTTTCCATAGTTTCTACCAGGCGTTTCAGAGCGAGTTTGACATGAATTGTTTTTACGTCATCAAGATCCTTCGAGAATTTCTTTAGGAATTCCACTCTCATGATGCTGATAGCTTTTTCATTATTTCAGTCCGGCTTGCTTTTTTAGTCTTGTCAATTCCCTGCAAAAGCTTCGACATACCAATATCTTCAAGTTCATCCTGTGTTAGGGGCGAAGAGCGAACCCCCAGCTTTTTTAATAAGTTGGCGAGAAACTTAAATTCATTTTCGTCCTTTGGAGTAACAACTAATGCTTTCATACAACGAATATACTATAAAACGAAAATGCCCAACTCCAATCCTCGCTATCTACAGCAGTTTTTTCCTTTGCCAATCCTGCACCCGCCTATAAAAATTTACAACTCACTTTATTTTCCATCCTGTAATTTTGATATATGCGTAAAACGCTCAATATTCTCCGCAATTCTTTACGACTCACATTACAGGAGCTGAGGATCAACAAGCTTCGCACAGCGCTTAGCCTTACTGGTGTTGCCTTTGGTATTTTTTGTATCATTGGGGTATTGGCTACGGTTAATAGTCTCGAACGCAATATCCAAAACGAAGTGAAGGGCCTCGGTAGCAATACGATCTATATTGATAAGTGGGAATATAGTGGAGGTCCTGATAGGCCCTTCTGGAAATACCAGGCAAGACCGGTAATGAAGTACGAAGAAATGAACCTGGTAAAGGAGCGTTCCCAGCTTGCCGAAGACATCAGTTTTTTTATCAGGGCCGGCGGAAACTTATCGTACAAAGACGACATTATTCAAAACATTTCCATCTATGGAATTGTAGAATCCCAAACAACCATACAGCCGCTTAACTTTGAAATAGGCCGTTATATTTCTTCTGCCGAATTTAATAGCGGCTCAGCGGTCGGTCTCATTGGTTACGACAATGCAGAAAAATTATATGGCAATCCCGAGAGGGCCATCGGAAAATACTTTGAGGTCAAAGGCAAGAGGATAAACATTGTGGGTGTAATAAAAAAAGAAGGGAAAAATTTTATTGGCTGGGATTATGATAATTGCATCATGCTGCCCTATAAATTTTGCAAACAGATCATAGACGATAAATATGCCAATCCCGTGCTCATTGCCAAAGGAAAAAAAGATGTAACACCGGCAGCTTTAATGGACGAACTGGAAGGCGCCATGCGCCAGGTGCGCCGGCTCAGCCCAACACAAGAAGATAATTTTTCGCTCAATAGCGTGGAAGCATTCAGCAAGGCCATCAGCGGATTATTCGGTACCGTAAATATTGTGGGCGGCCTCATAGGAGTGGTTAGCCTCATCGTTGGAATGTTCGGAATTGCCAACATCATGTTTGTTACCGTAAAGGAACGAACCAGCATGATCGGCCTGAAAAAAGCGATCGGCGCAAAACGCGGCAGCATACTTTTTGAGTTTCTGATGGAGGCAGCCATCCTTTGTTTGATGGGTGGCGCTTTCGGTTTATTCTTCGTCTACATTCTCACACTCATCCTATCTGGGCCGTTCGAATTCCCGGTGTACATATCGCTTCCGCTACTCATCAGTACCGTGATCATTTGCCTCGTCGTTGGCGTGCTCGCCGGAATTTTTCCTGCATCAAGAGCCGCAAGGATGGACCCCGTCGTAGCTATCAGAAGTTAATAATTCTTTCCTGCAAAAAGAAGGGTACACCAGCTCCGGTTCTTTGGTGGGCTCCGGTCCCGCTTTGCGTTGCAAGTCCGGCACAACTCTGCACACAAAGCTTCACCGTGCTTTCCACTTCAATCGGGTGTAGAAGCCGGGCAGTGTATCATCCTCAACATTTAAAACTCAAAACAAATTTTTAATCGTCATAGAGATGCTGCAATTATGGTAGTTTTTGCCGTATTGCTAATTATACAACTTCTCCATATCACTCACCAATTTTGAATAAACTGAATTTCATAGCCCGAAGGGCTTTAATATCAATAGCCACTGGTGAAACCAGTGGTCCACGATAACGCAAGCAGCAACCCTGCAAGGGTTGAACTGCAATGCCATGTATTAATTAGCCCTTAGTTATTCAAAAGCCTGCGCATTGAGTTATTTTTGCAAAATGGAAAATTCGCAGGATAACATGTTGGAACAAATTACAACTCCACCGCTGAAAGAAGATGCAGATAGTAAAACCAGCGTTACCATCCTCGCCATAGAATCATCCTGCGATGAAACATCTGCGGCTGTTTGCCGGGACGGCATCATCCTTTCAAATATTATTGCCGGCCAGGCAGTGCATGAAAAGTATGGTGGCGTAGTGCCTGAGCTTGCCAGTCGTGCCCACTTGCAAAATATCGTACCCGTAGTTGATTCAGCTTTAAAGGCGGCCAACATTGAGTTGGCCAATGTAGATTGTATCGCTTTCACACAAGCCCCCGGACTTATCGGCTCCCTACTTGTTGGAGCCCAGTTCGCAAAATCGTTGTCGTTAGCTTTAGGCAAGCCATTGATAGCGGTTCATCACATGCAGGCGCACGTATTGGCCAATTTAATACCAATGCAAAAACCAACATTCCCATTCCTATGCCTTACAGTTAGTGGCGGCCACACACAGATCGTTCGCTGCGAATCACCGGTCAAAATGAAAGTGATTGGTGAAACCATTGATGATGCAGCCGGCGAAGCATTTGACAAAAGCGCCAAACTATTGGGCCTTCCCTACCCCGGCGGACCGTTAATAGATCGATATGCCGCTAAGGGAGATCCGAAAAGATTTCGTTTTCCTGAGCCGCAAATACACGGACTTGATTTTAGCTTTAGCGGCCTAAAAACTTCCATTCTTTATTTCCTGAAAAATGCCGGTACCAGCAATGTGTTCAAGGAAGAGTTTACGGCTACAGAAGAAACAAGGAAAAAGTTCATCGAAGAAAACCTTGCAGATATCTGTGCATCCATACAGGATCGCATTGTAAGCATTCTCATCAATAAATTAAAAAAGGCGGCAAAAGAAACCGGCATTCAAGAGGTATGTATAGCAGGCGGCGTGAGTGCCAACAGCGGCCTTCGAAAGGCCTTCAAAGAAACAGGTGATCAACTCGGATGGCAAACTTATATCCCCGCATTTGAATACTGTACCGACAATGCAGCAATGATCGCAATAACAGCTTATCACAAATACCTGGCGAATGATTTTGCCCCGCTAAGTATTAGTCCATCGGCAAGGGGCCAGATTTAGGGTTAGGGGTTTACTGTTTTGGGTTTATTGTTTTGGGTTTACAGTTTATCAGGATCGAACAGGATTATGTCATCTACCCGATTTAATTTGAAAGCACACACCGTTTGCCACCAAACACAAAACAACAAACCTCAAACAAAAAACATATACCTTCTCCCAATTCAATTGGATTCTATTGCAACCATAGGACTGACGTATTAAAACACAAAACAATAAACAGTAAACAATAAACAGTAAACAATAAACAATAAACAAACTTGCCTAATTCTTTCTTCCGCTTCAAACAATTTACAGTTCACCAGGATCAGTGCAGTATGAAAGTATGCACAGATGCTTGTGTGTTTGGTGCACATGTGGCGGCGCATATTGAGAAAGGGATGTTGCCAATCAACCTGGTACTTGATATTGGAACAGGTACAGGTTTGCTGAGTTTATTATTGGCGCAGAAAAACAGTGCTGTGATTGATGCAATTGAAATAGATAAGGATGCGGCTACACAATCAAAAGAGAACTTTAGCGATAGTCCATGGAGCCACCGACTTCATGTTTATAATAAAGATGCAAAACAATTTCACCCTGGAAAAAAATATGATTGCATTATTACTAATCCTCCTTTTTTTGAGGATGACCTGCACTCTCCTGACGAAAGAAAAAATACGGCAAAACATGATCTGACACTCAACTTCGACCAGTTGCTAAAAGTGATCGATGACCATTTATCCGCAGAAGGCTTTTTTGCAGTTTTACTTCCGGCCCAACGTGCCGAAGACTTTATTCAGGTAGCAGAAAAACAACCATTCTATCTTAAAGAAAAAGTTTTATTTCAGCATACAGTTAATCATGCATGGTTTAGAACGATCCTTTATTTTACAAGAAAAAAAACTGAAGATATCATTGAAGAAGAACTGG
>JBDSAP010000015.1:0-7643 GCA_039922055.1 Ferruginibacter sp. | reverse complement strand
AATTGATTAACGTTGCTCAAATCAAGCTTTAATATTTCTTCTCTTACTTTATCGGAAATTGTCTCGTCAAATTCCCCGTCAATTATTTTATTAATCCGATCTAAAGTAGTAATATGAATAGCATCATTATTCCAGTATTTTCCTATGCGCATTAATGGTAATAATTTATTAATAGCTTTTGTAGAAAGCGAAGCGTACTGACTTGGAAATTCTGGTAATTTGGAAATGTGTTGTATAACAGCTTCAGGCAAATCGAAATACTTTGTATTTCTTAATGCATTTATGATTTCTTTTTCTTCCGGTAAAGAATAAACAATATGCCACAGTTGGTTTAGAGATTCTTTATTCTGAATATATTTTTCTCCTTCTTCTGTAAACCCATGTTTTTTAAATATTTTCCTAAATAAAGCTTTTGTTTCATTTCCCTTAAAGCTTTTATCATCAGGATAGTTAAGTTTAAAATGGAAAGTTTTTTCACCATTTTCAGTTAAGTCTTTCTTGAACCCAAGTAACCTTAAAATACTGTCATGGCTTACTTCTGCTGAACTATCAAAAAGCTCGAAAATTTTTTCTTTATTTTCATTTGTCAAATACGAAGAACTTACATCTATATTAATTTTAAGCTTTCCATTTACAATATCTTCTTTTTTTATAATCCCTAAGTTGTGAATTATTTGCCATATCCTGAATTCCTGAAAACTTGGGGAACTCTTAGAAGTAACTTTTACTCCAACAGTTTTAGGTTCTTTGTTCTTCGTTTTATATGTCTTTGTTTCGTATTGGCAATTAGCTAATAGTCCTTTTTGAGATTTTAACCCTCTTTGATAATAGATAATGTCATTGAAAAATAGGTGAAATAAATCTTTAGCTTTTAGCTCTTTGTTTTTCTCCTTATTGTGTGTGTAAAATGTATCAGCTATTTCGGCAATTTTATTTTTATCGGTAAACTCTTTTCGATATGCAGTGCTTTGTGTTTCCCATATTTTTCTAAACTCATCCTGATAAAATTTTCTATCAACAATTCTTTGTTTAACAGTATAGCTCTCATCTTGCTGAAGTGCTGTTTTAATATTTTTTAAATAGTATTCAGTAATGGTTACATCTTCTTTAGCAATATCTTTTTCGAGTGCTCTTTTTCTGCTTTCCCATGCGGCCGGATCTATTTTATAAATGTTATAAGTAATAGTACCGTCTTTTGTTTCTTTTTTGGTTATTCTAAGCTCAATTGATTTATTAAGCCAGTCTGGCATTTCTTTTCTATACACATTCGTTTTAAATTCTAAGTCTGGTGTTTGGCAATACAACTCAAATTTTTTGCTGTCAGCATATCTGCCTTCCCCTTTTCCTAACTCTACTATACTCATTACTTTTATAACTTCAATCCAATCTTCTTGTTTTTTGGGTTGAGTTTCATCATCTTCAATTTTTGCATCTTTTCTGCTGCTTTTGAAACCTCTTCTTTGATTGTAATGGTAGAGTATCCTTGCCAGTTCAGGTAAACTAACTTGGGTATGTAGAGCTTTTGTTTTAAGAAAATAGATTATCCAGTCTTCGGATATTTCGTAAGCATCACCTTTTGTTGTTTTCTTGTCCGCTACGCCAAAAAAATCAGCCACTTCCTTTTTCAAATCATCAGAAAATGGCAAATAATCATTTATGTTATGCTTATTGAGATTTTTGAAGCTTATCGGAAATGCTTCAGGTATCCAGCCGAGTATTTTTAAAGCTTCGATAAGCCTTGTGCGCCTCAATTTATAACGCTGGTTTAATCTTCTTGCGCCTCTTGCTTGCCTTCGGCCTGCTGCTTTTGATTCAGGTATTCCTGATTCAAATTTACTCATAGCATCGGCATCCATTGGAATAATCCTGCTGCCTAACTGAATAATTTTGCCATCCAATGTTTCAGGATTTTCATAGACATTGCTTTCTATAAATGCCCAACCAATTGAGTTGGTTCCAATATCTAATCCCAGTATTTTTTTCATATAGCCAAGTTTAGGGTGTACATAGTACAAATAAAAATGCCCCGAATTACGTCGAGGCTCGTGAAAATCATTACGGAATGATCCTTATTGTGATTTGCTGATGCTAATGTAGATAAAAATAGTTTCAAAGGGTGTTTTTTAATAAATTTTTTAAATAGGTATTAGTTTTTCACATCAATATATTTAAACCGGTGCAAGCCGCTTTTTTAATGCTTCATCCATTGAATCGCCGCTACCACAATATAACCTTCTTCCCCAACAATTTCAAGCCCTCCGCTTCTATAGTGATAGAATCAAAATGATATCAGGTTTCTTAATATTGCGCTTCAATCCACCAAAAAAAATTACTGCACCTGATAAATAATCAAATACACTTCATACAATCACGACATGTCCAACAACAACTTTATTTGGAAGTATGCCCACTGTCTGGTAAATTAGTATAGAGCCTCCTTATAATTTATAAATATTCTCACAAGTAAGCAAATGCCAAGAATAATCAAATCCGGTTTAATACAAATGAGCCTGCCAAAAACAGAGGGCGAAGGAACTATTGAAGAGATCAAGGAAGCGATGTTGCAAAAGCATCTTCCTTTGATTGATGAGGCGGGCAAAAAGGGTGTGCAGATACTTTGTTTGCAGGAGATATTTAATACGCCGTATTTCTGCCCGGGGCAGGATAAAGCATGGTACGGTTCGGCTGAACCTGTGCCGGGACCAACAACTAAACGCATGGCGGAATATGCTAAAAAATACAGCATGGTCATTATTGTACCGGTTTATGAAATGGAGCAACCAGGTGTGCTGTATAACACAGCAGCGGTGATAGATGCAGATGGCGCTTATCTTGGCAAGTATAGGAAAAATCACATTCCTCACACAGGTGGGTTTTGGGAAAAGTTTTTTTTCAAGCCCGGCAATCTTGGCTATCCGGTCTTTCAAACTAAATATGCAAAAGTGGGTGTGTACATTTGCTATGATCGTCACTTCCCGGATGGTGCACGCTGCCTCGGATTGAATGGAGCTGAAATAGTGTATAATCCTTCTGCAACCACCGTGGGCCAATCGCAATATTTATGGAAGCTGGAGCAACCAGCGCATGCGGTGGCCAATGGCTATTTTATGGGTTGCATTAACAGGGTGGGAACGGAAGCTCCATGGAACCTTGGCAAATTTTATGGCACCAGTTATTTTGTAGATCCACGAGGACAGATATTTGCCACAGCATCTGAAGATAATGACGAATTGCTGGTGGCGGATTTCGACCTGGATATGATCAGTGATGTCAGAAATACCTGGCAATTTTTTCGGGACAGGCGCCCGGAGACGTATGGAAACATCACTGAGTTGTAAATGATGCAGAATGAAGGTTTGTTAATAATAGAACCAGCTTAACGGGGCTCACATTTATTTTTTAAATTGTAGAGCCCTTTATTTTTTATCCCAATAAATATTCATGGCAATAGAGAATAACAAATTACCTGCTGAACAATACACGGAAAATTTCAGCGAAATTCATCCTCCTTTTGAGACCCGTGATGCGGCGCTGGTGGAGGCCAACCGCTGCCTGTTTTGTTATGATGCGCCCTGCATGAAAAGTTGCCCCACCAGCATTGATGTTCCAAAATTCATTAAGCAGATTTCAACAGATAATGTGAAAGGTTCTGCCTACACTATTTTCTCAAGTAACATTATGGGCGCAGGTTGCAGTAAGGTATGCCCGGTCGAAAAATTATGCGAAGGCGCTTGTGTGTTCAACCTGATGGATGAAGCGCCGATTCCAATCGCAAAATTGCAACGCTATGCTACAGAAAGAGCCATGGAGAATAATTGGCAGTTATTTAAAAGAAAGCCATCTACCGGTAAAAAGGTAGCTGTAGTGGGCGCCGGTCCTGCTGGGTTAAGTTGTGCCCACACACTGAGCCGGGAAGGTGTGGATGTTACCATTTATGAGAAAGAATCGAAGGGCGGTGGATTAATGACCTATGGTATTGCAGCTTATAAAGTAACGCCGCAATTTTGTGAAGACGAAGTGAATTATATAACGGCCATTGGTGGCATCACGATAAACTATAACTGCGAGCTTGGAAAAAATATCTCACTTGCCCAGCTTCAGCAAGAATACGATGCGGTCTACCTGGGTATTGGTGTTGGGCTTGCAAGGCAACTCGATATTCCTGGTGAGGAATTGGATGGGGTAGTGGATGCATTGTCTTTTATTTATAACATTCGTTCGAAGGAATATGCAACCGTTCCTGTTGGAGATAAGGTAGCGGTGATAGGTATGGGTATGACGGCGATCGATGCTGCTACGCAAGCGAAACGCTTGGGAGCAAAAGAAGTGACCCTGGTATATAGACGAACTGAAAATGAAAAGCCATGTACACAAGTGGAACTGGATATTGCAAAATTGGATGGCTGTAAAATTATATGGCTCGCGGCACCGAAGGAAGTGTTAGGCATTGATGGAAAAGTAACATCGCTGGTTTGCGGTGTAATGGCACTGGGTGAATCCGATGCAAGTGGCCGGCGTTCCCCGGTTGATACCGGCGCAACTTTTACATTGGATGTAGATATGGTGATTAAGGCAGCCGGGCAAATGCCATTTGAGGCGCTGATGAATGCCAATGAGATTGCTAATAATGGTGGTAAGATATTGATACAAGAAAATGGAGCAACAAATACAGCGGGTGTTTTCGCCGGCGGCGATGCCGTGAACGGTGGTAAAGAAGTGGTGGATGCAGTGCAGGCAGGAAAGGAAGCGGCAACAGGAATTATAGAATTTTTAGCCACGAATGCACGAATGAACACGAATGATTTTTTGTTGTAGTTGGAAGGGCGAACAAGTAAAAGTTTTTAGCCACGAATGCACGAATGAACACGAATGATTTTTTGTTGTAGTTGGAAGGTCAGCAAATAAAAATTTTTAGCCACGAATGCACGAATGGACACGAATAGTTTTTTGTTGTAGTTGGAAAGGCAGCAAGTAAAATTTTGGCTGCGAATGCACGAATGGACACGAATTATTTTTTGTTGTAGTTGGAATGGCGAACAAGTAAAAAGTTTTTTATATTGAGAGATAATTTTAATGATAATCCGTACTAATGAGTGAGATAATTTACAGAGAAGAATCTTATACGATCATTGGAAAATGCATGGAAATACATAATCAGTTGGGACATGGATTTTCTGAGATTGTTTATAAGGATGCTTTGCAAATGGAATTTGAGGAAAGCTTAATATTATTTGAAAGAGAAAAAGAATACAGAGTTTATTACAAAGGACAGTTATTGGAGCATCGGTTCTATGCAGATTTTGTTGCTTACGACAACATAATTCTTGAGATTAAATGCGTAAAGACATTGACCGATGAACATGTCTCCCAGTGTATAAATTATTTAAAGGTTTCAAATAATAAGCTCGCCTTATTAATAAATTTTGCAAGAGGCAAATTAGAATATCAAAGAATATTATACTCTTAAAATAATTTATAATAAATCCATTCGTGCTCATTCGTTCATTCGCGGCATAAAATTTTATAAAATATCACAATAGAAAAATCATTCGCGTTCATTCGTTCATTCGCGGCATAAAATTTTGTAAAATATCATAATAGAAAACCATTCGTGTCCATTCGTGCATTCGCGGCATAAAAAAATAAATAATGGCAGACATCTCAGCAAATTTCCTCGGCATCAAATCACCTAACCCATTTTGGTTAGCAAGCGCCCCTCCAACCGATAAGAAAATAAATGTGCTCCGGGCTTTTGAAGCTGGATGGGGCGGAGTGGTTTGGAAGACATTGGGATCACAGGTAAAAAATGTTTCTTCCAGGTACTCGGCTGTTAACTTTAATGGCACAAGAGTGATGGGCTTTAATAACATCGAACTCATCAGTGATCGTCCGCTGGACTTAAACTTACGGGAGATCGCAGAATGTGTACGATTGTTTCCTGACCGTGCAATGGTTGTTTCCCTGATGGCAGATAATGATCGGGAAAGCTGGCATGAGCTCATCAAAAAAGTAGAAGATACAGGGGCACATGGATTAGAGCTAAACTTCGGTTGCCCGCATGGAATGACAGAACGTGGCATGGGAGCAGCCGTAGGACAAGACCCCGAGATTGCCCGCATGGTAGTAGGGTGGGTAATGGAAAAAGCGACCATTCCTGTGATCACCAAACTTACTCCAAATGTACATTCCGTGGTTCCCGCCGGCAGAGCCTGTGTAGAAGCAGGTACCAACGCTTTATCGCTGATCAATACCATTCAATCAATCACAGGAATAGATCTTGACACACTGGTACCCAATCCGTATGTGGCGGGAAAATCCGTGTTTGGCGGTTATTGTGGGCCAGCCGTAAAACCAATAGCTTTAAAGATGCTCACAACTATCAGCCAGGATACAGCAACTTCCAAAGTACCTGTTTCCGGTATCGGCGGTGTTAGCACCTGGAAGGATGCTGTAGAGTTTTTGTTATTGGGTGCTTCCAATGTGCAGGTATGTACTGCGGCAATGAAGTACGGCTTCAGGATCATAGAAGATATGTGTGATGGCATGAACAACTGGATGGATGAAAAAGGTTTCAATACCATTTATAATTTCATCGGTAAGTCAGTAGAAAAAATTACCCATTGGGAAGACCTGGATATCAATTACCATCACATTGCGAAGATCAACCAGGATAAATGCATTCATTGCGGACTTTGTTATATAGCTTGCGAAGACGGCTCACATCAGTCCATCAATTTACAATATGGCAAGCCCTACAATACCTACACAGTAAAAGAAGAGGAATGTGTTGGCTGCAACCTTTGCCAGCTCATGTGTCCTGTTACGGATTGTATTACAATGGAAGAACACAGGGTAGCGCCTGAATATCTTAACTGGAAAGATTACCAGCGAATGGGACTTCCGCTGAATGACCATTAACGATCAAATTAAATTGCTTGTATATGAAATTGCAGTCTAAAAAAATACTCATAATCGGAAGTTCAAATACGGATATGGTAATAAGAACGCACGAATTTCCTATACCCGGTCAAACAATTCTTGGCGGCGAATTTATTATGAATGCCGGTGGTAAAGGCGCTAACCAGGCCGTGGCTGCTGCAAGACTTGGCGCCAAAATAAGTTTCGTAACAAAAATTGGAAAGGACGTGTTCGGATCTTACACGTTGTCATCTTTGCGATATGAAGGAATTGACACTGCTACTATTATCAAGACCGCTAAGCATCCATCCGGGGTGGCACTTATTACGGTCAACAACGCTGGTGAAAATACAATCGTTGTCGCACCCGGGGCAAATATGCAATTAACCGCAGGCGAAATAAAGGAAGATCTTTTTGAATCTGCCGGAATGATTTTGATTCAACTTGAGATTCCTCTATCTACCATCGGGCACATCATTCAAACAGCAAACAAACATAAAGTAAACGTAGTATTAAATCCTGCGCCTGCTGCTACTTTAACAGATAGTATGCTCCATGGATTGTACCTGGTAACACCGAACGAAATTGAAACAGAAATGCTCACCGGCATTTACCCCGATACTTTACCCGCCATGCGGAAAGCCGGAAAGTTCTTTATGGATAAAGGCGTTCAAAATGTAGTAATAACCCTGGGCGCAAAAGGTGTTTTTTTAATGACAGCTTCT
>JBDSAP010000014.1:0-4835 GCA_039922055.1 Ferruginibacter sp. | reverse complement strand
CGAACGGTTAGAGACAAATCTCTTTCTCGAATTTTTACCATTGATGAAAATAAGCCTGATCGCTGTGGATGAGGCACATTGTATTTCGCAATGGGGATACGACTTCAGGCCTCCATACCTGCGTATTGCGAATTTGAGAGAGCAGATTCCAAACGTTCCAATTTTAGCATTGACGGCATCTGCTACTTTGAAAGTGCAGGAAGATATCTGTGAAAAGTTATGCTTTAAAATTAACCAGCAACGCTTTCAGCAATCCTTTGAAAGAGCCAATCTTTCCTACAGCGTTTTCAATACTGTTTCTAAGCAAAACAAATTGTTGGAGATACTGAACAACGTCAAAGGAAGTGCCATTGTATATTGCAAAAGCCGGAAGCACACAAAAGATATTGCAGATCTTTTAGTGATGAATAAGATCAGCGCAAATCATTACCATGCAGGATTGAGCAATGACGAAAGAAACAGGCGGCAAGAGGATTGGATAAACAATAAGACAAGAGTAATTGCCTGCACGAATGCTTTTGGGATGGGTATAGATAAACCGGATGTGCGGGTAGTGATACATTACGGCGTGCCTGATTGCCTGGAGAATTATTACCAGGAAGCTGGAAGAGCAGGGCGTGATGGAAAGCGGGCTTATGCCGTATTGCTTTATAACGACATGGAGCTGGAAGAATTACAATTGCAAACCGAGATCCGTTACCCGGGGAGAGAAGAAATAAAGAATGTTTATACAGCTTTGATGAACTACCTACAAGTGGCGGCGGGCAGCGGCGAAGGTCTGAACTTTGATTTTGATATCGGCACTTTTTCAAAGGCTTTTAAATTTAATATCCTCAATGCTACTTATGCCATAAAAGTTTTGGAACAGGAAGACCTGGTTCAGTTTAATGAAGTGTTTTTTAAACCAGCAACCCTCGTGTTTAATACAGATAAAGATGGTTTGGAAGAATTTGAAAAACAATTTCCTCGACTTGAGCAAGTGATAAAAGGATTACTGCGCAGCTATGAAGGCATTTTTGATTACCCGGCTAATATTAATGAGGACCAGCTTGCTAAATTCACCGGGATAAAGATCCAGGAACTACACAGGGACTTGCAACAACTTCAGCAATACCAGCTTGTAAATTATTCGCCCCGAAAAGATAATCCGCAGATCACACTTGTTCTAAACCGAATGTATGCGGACAGTTTTATGATCAACCTGCAAAATCATTTGGAACGCAAAAAAAACTTTGACGACCGGTTAAGAGGGATGGTGGAATATATATCTAATGCGAACACTTGCCGGAGCCAACTTATTGCTAATTATTTCAATGATAAAAATGTAAGGCCTTGTGGCATTTGTGATAATTGTATTAATAAAAAATCTACTGAGATCACAAAGGACGAATTCGATATCATCGCAGCGTATATTTTTGAGGCGGTGAAATTAAAGCCCCTTCCTATAGGGGAATTATTGAAAGACGGACGAAGTTTCAACAAGCAAAAATTTTGGAAGGTGGTCAATTTTTTACAGGGAGAGCAAAAATTACAGGTCTCAAAAGAAGGTAATATATCTGTCCACACGGTAGAGTGAATACCTAATAAAAAAACAGCGCGTTCATCAAATAGCTAAAATAAAAAAGGGACCAAGATAGAAATCTAGTCCCGCTTTAAAATCCAATATCCTATGAAAAACCGAAACGAAGATAGGTGCTTATTTAATAAAATACAAGCTTTTCGTAAAGTATTTGCCAAAATTCTATGAACAATAAAATAGTGTAATGTATACACTACAAAAAGTACAATGAATTCATTTTGTTAAACTTATGAATTAAAAAATTAGGGAATGCTTTTGTATTTGCCGTTTTTGAAGAGGTAACTTGCCCCTTCATACCAGGCAATGGCCTCACTAACAAGGTTATCCGAAGCGGGCGCTTTAGTACCGGTTCCAGTGTTAAAGTCTGGCCGATAGGTTTCAATTTTTTTGTGCGGTGAGAGTATCACTATTTTGTTATCCCGGAGGTAGCCCAGCTTCTGGTAAGTGCTAAGAAATATCCTGTTCTGCGTGTCTGGAGTATGGAGAATATCCATTCCAAAAAAGCGGCTCGTATAATTCATGTTCAGCAATCCAAGAATGGTTGGCGCCAGGTCGATCTGGCTCGTGAATTTTTGCTCTACAGAAGGTGTTATTAATTTAGGCGCATATATAAAACATGGAATATGATAATGGTTAACCGGAAGATCAGTCTTGCCGGCGCTGTGAGAACAATGGTCCGCTACCATCACAAAAATGGTGTTGTCGAACCAGGGCTTTTTGGAGGCATCCTTTAAAAATTTATTGAGAGCATAATCAGTGTATTTCACTCCGCCTTGTGGAGACCTTGTTTCTGATTTTATATCGATCCTCCCATCCGGATAAGTATATGGCCGGTGATTACTCACGGTCATTATATGGTTGAAGAATAACTTTTTATTATTGTAACTATCATCACATTCTTTAAGGCTAAAATTCAAGGTAGCCTCATCGTCAATTCCCCATGACGTAGTATGGTGTACAAAGCTTGAGGGTATATCATCTATGTCGGAAACCTTATAACCGTTATGACCAAAGAAATAACCCATATTATCAAAAAAACTATTGCCTCCATAAATAAAACCAACATCGTATCCTTTGCTCTTGAATACACTTCCAAGAGTAAACATCCCTTCATTATTCGGGCGCCTTAAAATGGACTGGCCAGGTGTAGGGGGAATCGATAGTGATAAGGCTTCCAGGCCACGAACTGTCCTGGTTCCGGAGGCGTAAAAGTTTTTAAAAAATAAACTTTTAGGGATCAATGAATCAAGATGCGGGGTGATATTTTCTTTGTTGCCAAAATATTGCAGGTAATCGCCGCTCAAGCTTTCAACGCTGATCAATACTACGTTCCATTTATGCTCAGGGCTATCGTACTTTATTTCCCGGTCAATACTCAGTGAATCTCCTGTAAAAGTTGCATTGGGTGCTTGTAACATTTTACGGAGCAGGGCAAAGTTTGTGGCCTCATCCCGATCTGCATAAAACTGGTCGTAATTGAGCGAATTACTCCAAAAAGAAGCGCCAAATTCATATAAGCCATTACCGGCAAGTTCATTGATATAATTGTTACTGCTGAACTTTTTATAATTATTGCTGACAAGAAAATATCCTGCAAGTGGTAGCAACAGGAACAATACAAAAAAACGGCTCCTGGCTCCAAAACGCATGCTACTTTGCTGTGATTGAAAAAGCAATTTCCTGAATACTAAAAGAAGCGCTATAGATACAATAAGTATCCCGCCAAAGATGTAGGTAAAATTGTAAGACTCTAAAATACTTCCAACCACTTCGTTGGTGTAAAATATATAGTCAACAGCAATAAAATTGAAGCGGACGTTGAACTCGTGCCAAAACCCGATCTCACTTCCGGCGCAGATGAGCAGAATAAAAGTAAGTATAGAAAAAAAAGTAAAAAGAGGTATGCGTTGCCATTTTTTCTGATACCAGCTGTCCTTCATCAGCCAGCAATATAATGCCACTGGAATAGCAAAAAACAGGCCCACGACTACGTCATATAAAAGCCCAATAACAAAAACACCGGTGACATTTAAAAAGGTAATATCCAGGTATGGCCAGCTTTTTACAAACAAGACTAACCTGGTGCAAAAACTGATGACACAAACCATTAAAACAATGACGGCAACCGGGCCATACCGGTGGGTAAAAAAGGGCTTAACTCTGAACATAAGCCGCGAAATTAATCAATACACACGTATTGGCCGATTTAATGTAAATCATTAACAAATCTAAAACCAACTACTACTCTTCTTCCTGCTTCGGCCTCCTAAGCCGAGCGACCCTAACAGCGAACGTACAATGGTGGTACCTGCTGTTCGCATCATGCTTTTTACGATAGTGTTGTTGGCTACTTTCTCAAAGGTTGATTCCTCTTCTTTAGCGGCTTTTTTTGAGGGAGCGGTTTTTTCTGCTGCGGCTGTATTTTCTGCTGCTTCTTCTAATTTGGCAGTTAATATTTCATAGGCGCTTTGGGTATCAATCACCTGGTTGTACCGGGTTGCCAGTTTAGACTGTCGTACAATTTCATCGATCTCTCCGTTTGCTAATACATCCATGCGGCTACGTGGAGAGCAGAGCATTACATGTGCCAAAGGAGTTGGAATACCCTTTTCATTTAACATGGTCACCAAAGCTTCCCCAATACCGAGCTGTGTAATAAGATCTTCCGTTTTATAGTAAGTTGTTTCGGGGTAATTCTCGGCAGTTTTATTTATTATTTTGCGATCAGCAGCAGTAAATGCCCTTAATGCATGCTGAATCTTCATCCCGAGCTGGCCCAATACCCCTGCCGGAACATCCATTGGATTTTGAGTACAGAAGAAGATGCCAATGCCTTTGGAACGGATCAGCTTGATGACCGTTTCTATTTGTTGGAGTAATGCATCGCTTGCTTCCTGGAAGATCAGGTGTGCTTCATCAATAAATAATACCAGCTTAGGTTTATCGAGATCACCTTCCTCTGGTGATGTTGCATATAATTCTGCCAGCAACTGTAGCATGAAGGTGGAGAAAAGTTTTGGCCGGTCCTGCAAGTCAGTAACCCGCAATACATTGATAATTCCCCTGCCCTTATCATCGATACGCATCAGGTCTTCCACTTCAAAACTTTTTTCGCCAAAGAATGCATCTGCTCCCTGCTGTTGCAATTCTATCACCTTGCGTAAAATTGTGCCGGTGCTGGTTGTCGATATCTTGCCGTAGGTTTTTTCTATTTCAGCCTTTCCTTCATTACCGATATACTGCAACACTTTTATAA
>JBDSAP010000013.1:0-4310 GCA_039922055.1 Ferruginibacter sp. | reverse complement strand
ATCAACGAAGCGTTTCAACTTGCCCGTCAGCAGGTATATAACACTACATTATTTAATGAAGTTAAAATAGAACTCGCCATGATATCGGCTCATGATATTGATGTAAATGTGGCCGTAAAAGAAAGATGGTATCTTTATCCTGCACCTCAATTTCAACCGATAGACCGTAACCTGAATGAGTGGCTTGTAAAATATAAGGGAGACCTTTCAAGGGTTAACTACGGGGTTAAATTCGTTCACTATAATTTAAGCGGCAGAAGAGATCCCCTTCGCATCTTTTTACTAAATGGGTATACACGAAATATTTCTTTCTCTTATTCCCAACCTTACAGCAATCGCAGTTTAACACAAGGATTCGGCATTGGCGGCGGCTTTTCCCAGAACAGGGAGATGGCATATAAAACGTCGTACGACAATCATATCTTGTTTTTCAAAAAAGAAGATTTCGTAAAGAAGAACTGGTACTTCAACATGAGCCTACGCTTACAAAAAGGCATCTTGTCGAAGCAGTCTCTAAATATTTCTTACTCTTATCTTAATGTGAATGATTCCATCATCACTACAAAATACAACCCCGCATATTTCAACTTAAATACCAATACAAAAAGTTTGGTGGATTTTATATATACGTGGCAATATACCAATGTAAATAACATTTCTTATCCGTTAAAGGGGATTACTGCATTTGCAGCATTTGGTAAAAGGGGTTTCGGTTTTACAGGCGGCACCAATGTATTTAGTACTGACCTGGGCTATAGTAAATTTTGGGCCTTAAAGAAAAACTGGTACACCAGCATGCAGTTTACGGGCAATATAAAATTTCCCTTTGATCAACCATACATCAATCAAAGGGCGCTGGGCTATGGCGAAACAAATTTGCGTGGCCTTGAGTATTATGTAGTTGACGGGGTCGCTTATGCGCTCATTAAGTCTACATTGAGAAAGAAAATATTTTCTTTCTCCATTCCATTTCCATTTAAGTCGAAGACACACACGAATATCCCCATTACATTTTTTGCCAAAACTTATGCGGATGTTGGAGCTACGTACAACAAAAGAAAGTACCTTACAAATCTGAATAACCGGCTTTTGTACTCGGGCGGATTTGGAATTGACGTACTTAGTTTATACGATATTAATATCCGTTTAGAATATAGCTTTAATCAATTAGGCCAAAGTGGTTTATTTTTTCGAAGCACCGCAGGCTTATAAAATTCCGATTGGTAATATTGGAGTTGTAATAAAACTTGGTATAATTGCAACACAGAACAAATTAATAGTTGGATCAGCAGCGTTAAACAGAGCAAATAAACTGCTGTGAATTTGTAGATGACTAATCATGAAAATAGCTGTATATAGCCGCGGAGTAGAAAATGACCAGCAAAAAGATATGGTATCCTTCCTGGAAGAATTAAATTACTATAAGGTGGAGCCCGTTTTTTTCCAGGATTTTTTTAACCAGTTCTATTCGGCTGTGAGCATGAAGGGGAAATACTCAACATTCAATTCAGCAGCCGATCTGGATGATTCTATTGATTGTGTGATCAGCCTTGGAGGCGATGGTACCTTATTGGATACGGTCGCGTTTGTACAGGACAAGGGTATCCCGGTATTAGGTATTAATTATGGCAGGCTCGGTTTTTTGGCAAACATGGGAAAAGAAGACCTGCACCTTGCAATAAAAGCCCTTGCAGAAAGAACTTACGTTACAGATAACCGCACCCTTATTCACCTCGATGCCGATATACCACTTTTTAATGATGTACCTTATGGATTAAATGAGTTCACGCTGCAAAAAAAGGACTCATCTTCCATGATAAAAATACACACATACCTGAATGGTGAATTTTTAAATACTTATTGGGCAGATGGGCTAATAGTTGCTACACCAACAGGTTCTACAGGGTATTCACTTAGTTGTAATGGTCCCATTGTTTTTCCTGATAGCGGCAGTTTTGTAATAACACCGGTAGCGCCGCACAACTTAAATATCCGGCCGATTGTTGTGCCAGACGATAATATCATTTCTTTTGCAGTGGAAGGCCGCACCGATTCCTTTATTTGTACGCTCGATAGCAGGCGTGTGGTAGTTCCGAAGGAGGCACAGCTTGCGGTAAAAAAAGAAAAATTTGGTATCAATCTAATACGCCTTAATGAAAACAATTTCCTGCAAACGCTTAGGAATAAACTATCATGGGGACTGGATAAACGCAACTCCTGATAAACCCTTCAATAGTTAACAGAAACAAAAAAATCTGAATGAACACAAGAAATATCCCCAGCAAACGTTTTTTAAGAAACAATCCTTATTTTGCAGTGATGAAAACATGCCTTGCCACCATTATTCTTACCTGCTTATTTTACGCTGATATCATCGCCCAGGATACCTACGAGCAGCAGGGCGAATTTGGGATTACAGCAGGTGTGGCTCATTATTTTGGCGATCTCAATACAAGGGCCCATGTTAACAGACCTAAGCCCGCAGTCGGCATTTTCTTTAAAAAACAATTCAATAATTACCTGGGTATTCGGTTAAGTGCGCATTACGCTCAACTCGGCTACAGCGATATTTACGATAAGAATAGTTATCAAAAAAGAAGAAACCTCAGCTTTAATTCCGAAATATTTGAAGTTGCCGTACAGGGGGATTTCAATTTTTTTAAATTTGTGCCCGGCGATCCGTATTATGTTTTTACTCCTTATGTCACACTCGGGATAGGTGCGTTTAGCTATAACCCCTATGCTTATTTGAATAACAAAAAAGTTTATCTAAGGCCCTTGGGAACAGAAGGTCAGAACATAAAATATACAGATGCGGTAACCGGTAAAACACGGAAACCTTATGGCAGCATGGCTGTATGTTTTCCAATAGGAGCGGGCATAAAGTATAATTATTCTAATAATATAAATCTCTCTTTCCAGATAGTACACCGGCTTACTATGACGGATTACTTGGATGATGTGAGCACCACTTATGTTGGCGCCGATAAATTCCCCCTGCTTAATGGCCAAAAGTCAACGGCCGGTATTTTACAGGACCGTAGTTTTGAAACAGGTATTCCAATTGGCGACGAAGGACGCCAACGTGGTTATAGCAAACAAAGAGACCAGTTCATTATGGCCGAAGTTGGCGTTTCGTTTAGCATCAGCACTTATAAATGTCCTACCGCTAATTAAAGCTGTCTCCTTTAAATCTTATTCAATCTTTACAGCCTTTTCATATTTCAAAAGTGAAAGATGTATTCGTTAGCTGCTTATTCTCTAACATTCTTTTGTTATCTAATAACCACTATTTTTAAAGCGGGTTAAATAAGCTGTTCTTAAAAAGAACGCGGGAGATGATACATTCCTCAAATGCTTATTCCAACTAATTTTTACTACTTTTGCACCCCCTAAGTTAAGTTTAGCCTGTAGAATAATCGAGCACAGTATGAGTATAAAGGACAGCATTAATATGCAACGGTTGCCACGTCACATTGCTATCATTATGGATGGCAATGGCAGATGGGCACAGGATAAAGGGGAAGACCGGCTTTTTGGTCACCTGCATGGCGTTGAAAGCGTTCGCAATATTGTGGAAGGATGTGCAGAGTTAGGTATTGAATATCTTACCCTATATGCATTTAGCACTGAAAACTGGGACAGGCCTGCGGATGAAGTATCGGGCCTGATGGAGTTACTGGTAGATACCATACGCAATGAGGTACCCACGCTCAACAAAAACAATATAAGGTTACTTGTGATTGGGGATATGAATATGCTGCCCGCTTCAGCACGCAAGGAGTTGAATGAAGCTTTGGAAGAAACTTCATCCAATACCGGTCTTAACCTTGTGATGGCATTGAGTTACAGCAGCCGTTGGGAATTGCTGAATGCAGTTAAACATATTGCGGATGATGTTAAGGCAGGTTTGCTCGAGAGCGCTGGCATTACACAGGAAATATTCCAGAAATATTTATCCACCAGCAATTTGCCCGATCCTGAACTGATGATCCGTACCAGCGGCGAATATCGCATAAGCAATTTTTTATTATACCAGCTTGCCTATTCTGAATTATATTTTACCGATACGCTCTGGCCGGATTTCAGGAAAGAGAATTTATATGAAGCTATTATCGACTTTCAGCGCCGGGAGCGACGGTTTGGTAAAACAGGTGAACAGGTAAACGAAATTATATAAGCAGCACAGGCCTCTAAGAATTTTTCTATGCCGGCTATCAAGGGAAAAGGAATTAAAACATAAGCTCCGGCTTACTCAATAAAATATCGGTTCATAGCCTTTAAATGCTGCTTTTTTATACTGAAAAGCA
>JBDSAP010000012.1:0-10411 GCA_039922055.1 Ferruginibacter sp. | reverse complement strand
GCATTCATTTCTGCCACCGATGTATCAATAGCTGCTATATCCTGCAATTTGTGAGCTTCCTTCAATTTATTCAATGCAGCTTCAATGGGCGCTTTTTTATCTGCGCTGATCTTATCGCCATATTCCTTCAACTGCTTTTCAGTCTGGAAAATAAGGCTGTCTGCCTGGTTGATCTTTTCTACTTTTTCTTTTTCTGCCTTATCCGTAGCTTCATTCGCCTTGGCCTCATTTTTCATTTTTTCAATTTCTTCCTTGCTTAAGCCACTACCTGCTTCAATGCGGATATTATGACTCTTGCCGGTGCCCTTATCCTTAGCCGTTACATGCAGGATACCGTTTGCATCGATATCGAATATAACCTCTACCTGTGGCACTCCGCGTGGTGCTGGTGGTATTCCATCCAGGTTAAACATACCAAGACTTTTGTTCTGGCTTGCCATTGGCCTTTCACCTTGCAGCACATGAATTTGTACGCCTGGCTGGTTATCACTTGCGGTACTAAAAGTTTCAGATTTTTTAGTTGGAATGGTTGTATTGCTTTCGATCAATCTTGTCATTACACCACCCATAGTTTCAATTCCAAGACTTAAAGGAGTAACGTCCAGTAACAATACATCTTTTACATCACCGGATAATACGCCTCCCTGGATAGCAGCGCCAATCGCAACCACTTCATCAGGGTTCACACTACGGTTAAGCTTTTTACCAAAGAATTTTTCCACTATCTCCTGCACTTTAGGAATACGTGTACTACCACCCACCAATATCACTTCGTCAATATCATTGATCGTAAGACCAGCATCTTTCAATGCAAGCTCACAAGGCTTTAAACATCTTTCAAATAAAGGATCGGCTAATTTTTCAAACTGTGCACGGGTTAATTTTTTAACCAAATGCTTTGGAACACCATCAACGGCTGTAACATAAGGCAGGTTAATCTCTGTTTCAGAAGAAGAAGATAGTTCAACCTTGGCTTTTTCAGCAGCTTCTTTTAAACGTTGCCATGCCATTGGATCTTTACGCAAGTCAATTGCCTCATCTTTTTTAAACTCTTCTGCCAGCCAGTCCATTAATACTTTATCAAAGTCATCACCGCCAAGGTGAGTATCACCGTTTGTACTTTTTACCTCAAACACACCTTCACCTAATTCCAGAATGGATATATCGAATGTACCACCTCCAAGGTCAAATACAGCGATTTTTTGGTCCTGGTGTTTTTTATCCAAACCATAAGCTAACGCTGCCGCTGTAGGTTCGTTAATTATACGTCTTACATTCAGGCCAGCAATTTCACCAGCCTCTTTAGTTGCTTGTCTTTGTGCATCATTGAAATACGCAGGTACAGTGATTACCGCTTCTGTTACTTCCTGTCCCAGGTAGTCTTCTGCGGTTTTTTTCATTTTCTGCAATGTCATTGCGCTGATTTCCTGTGGCGTATAAGGCCTGCCATCTATGTCAATACGAACTGTATCATTGTCACCCTTTATCACCTTATAACTCGTGTGGGTTAATTCACTGGTTACTTCATTCCACTTATGACCCATGAATCGTTTCACGCTCATGATTGTATTTTGTGGGTTGGTAATGGCCTGGCGTTTTGCCGGATCCCCAACTTTACGCTCGCCATTTTTCAAAAAAGCTACAATAGAAGGTGTTGTACGACGGCCTTCATCATTAGCGATTACTACCGGCTCGTTGCCCTCCATTACTGCGACGCAACTGTTGGTTGTACCGAGGTCAATTCCTATAATTTTTCCCATGATTAATTTAAATTTAATGTTCGATCAAAATAGTCAATGATTGTGCCATACGGAGATAAGTGAAAAATTGGCAGATTCGAGGCAGAAGGGCCCATTTATTAACATTACGTCCTGACCCTAACCCCGCTATAAATTACCCAATTATTACACATTATAATACTCGGTACCGAGGCCCATGATATTGCACACTATCAACAAAAGTCCAAACGGAGTGGGAAAATGTCGGTTAGAAGTTAATCCTTACGCATTGTTTTGATTCAACTTTTTCACCTTAAATGTAAAATGCTTCTGGCTTAGGTAACTGAATACAACAACGATTACTGTGGTCAGCAATTTGGAAACGGTTGGATAAATATGAAAATATTCCACGAATACTTTAATAAATATATAGTTAAGGCAAAGGTTAATAAGCACAATTACAAAATAGCGAAACAACTGTATATGCCATTGCAAGATAGAATCTGTCCATACAATATACTTGGACAGTAGAAATCCAACCGGGAATGTGACAAGAAACGATAACAAAAAGGCAGCAATATGCGGCTGAAAAGCTATAAATCCTAAATCAAGAACTTGCTTATGCAGGATAAAGTTGTAAGCAATAAAATATAGGGAAATATCCAGGCACACATTAGCGCCTCCACACGCCGCATAACGAAAACTGTGGATCGGCATGATCCTTCGGAATGGTGGATAAAAAAAATCAATTAGAGATGTAATGGCTCGCCCTAACATAAAAGACCGGTAAGGTATTTATTTAAACCTTAATTTTTGCCAAAAATTTTGAACGGGAATTGCATTTGATATTCACTCCCTATCTAAATTATTGAGCCACTCATTTGTTTCGGGAAACTGAACGAATGGTTAAAAGTAAAAGGTTAACTGTATAACTCTTCCTTCAAGGCTTTTACACGATCATCGACAAGATATTCATCATACGTCATCAAGCGATCGATCATTCCCTTTGGTGTGATCTCGATGATGCGATTAGCCACGGTATTCATAAACTGGTGGTCATGTGTCGCAAGCAAAACGATTCCCGGAAATGTCAGCATTCCATCATTGAATGCCGTAATACTTTCCAGGTCAAGATGGTTGGTTGGTTCATCTAATGAAACAAGATTGGGGTTTTGCAACATCATCCTGCTGATCATGCAACGAACCTTTTCGCCACCGCTTAATACATTTGTTTTTTTGAGGATCTCATCGCCGCTAAATAACATTTTACCTAAAAATCCACGAATGAAATCTTCATCAACATCCTTTACATAAGGCGGCACAAACTGGCGGAGCCAATCCATCAGGTTAAGCGAGCCGGTAAAGAACTCTGTATTATCATTTGGCAAATATGCGGGGATGATGGTGCTGCCCCATTCAAATTTTCCGGAATCGGCCGTCGCTTTTTTATTGATGATCTCGAAAAAAGTAGTTACGGCCAAAGGGTTCCTGCTGAGGAAGGCTATCTTTTGGCCCTTTACAATATCAAAATTTACATTGGTAAACAATGGTTTTCCATCCAGTGATTTTGATAGTTTTTCAACATTCAATATTTGGTTGCCGACTTCACGCTCAGGCTTGAAGATAATGCCAGGATATTTACGGTTACTTGGAGTGATATCTTCAAACACCAGTTTATCTAACGCCTTTTTACGGGAGGTAGCTTGCTTTGATTTAGACGCATTGGCGCTAAAGCGGGCTATAAACTCCAGCAGGTCCTTTTTCTTCTCATCCATCTTCTTATTCTTGTCAGAAGCCTGCCTTGCTGCCAACTGCGAACTTTCGTACCAAAAGGTATAGTTACCTGTATATATTTTAATTTTCCTTTTGTCAACATCTGCAACGTGCGTACACACGGCATCTAAAAAGTGACGGTCATGGCTCACTACCAATACTATATTCTGATAGTCAGCCAGGAAGTTTTCGAGCCAACTGATCGTTTCAACATCAAGGTTGTTGGTAGGCTCATCCAATAAAAGTATATCGGGATTGCCGAACAAAGCCTGCGCCAGCAACACCCTTACTTTAAGGTTTGCGGGAATATCCTTCATCAATACCTGGTGTTTTTCTTCTTCTACACCAAGCTCATTTAAAAATTGTGCGGCGTCACTTTCCGCGGTATATCCGCCCATCTCTCCAAACTCGTGTTCCAGTTCCCCTGCCTTCATGCCATCGGCTTCGGTAAAATCTTCCTTCATGTAAATGGCATCTTTTTCCAACATCAGGTCCCACATTTTTTTGTGGCCCATCATCACGGCATGCAATACAGTTACTTCATCAAATTCAAACTGGTCCTGCCTCAGCACCGCCATCCGCTCTCCGGGGGTAATATCTACCGTACCCTTATTTGCTTCGATCTCGCCACTTAATATTTTTAAAAAAGTAGATTTACCTGCACCATTGGCGCCAATTACGCCATAGCAGTTTCCCTTTGTAAAACTAATATTTACCTCATCGAATAAAACCCTTTTGCCATAAGCCAGGGTTACGTTATTTACACTTATCATAATATTAAAAAAGTGTGCAAAGCTACTAATTGATTTTTAGATTTCCGAAGGATGTTTGGCCCCCTGTCCCCCGAAGGGGGAACTTAGGATGAGTTAGTATTAATATTGCCAGACCGCTTTATAAACATTGGCCCCCTGTCCCCCGAAGGGGGAACTTAGGACGGGTTAGTATTAATATTGCCAGACCGCTTTATAAACATTCGATTACAATTATTCCAATTAATATAACTTCTGTAGTTGAAGGAAGCTGTACGTCTACACCCAATTCGTGTAATTCGTGTAATTGTTTTTCAATTCGTGTAATTGTTTTCAATTCGTGTAATTAATCTAATCAAAGTATTTTTGCAGCATGTCAATTGTAAGCACCATTCAACAAAGCGTAACAGAAAGTCTATCGGCCTTGTTCAGTCAAAAATTTACTGAAAAGGATTTCCAGGTAAGTGAAACCAAACCGGAATTTGAAGGAGATTATACAATTGTGATGTTCTCTCTTGTAAAATTGTTGAAGTTATCTCCAGACTCAATTGGTAACCGCCTTGGAGAAAAGTTGGTTGCCGATCACCCGGATTTTATCACCGGGTTCAACATCATAAAAGGATTTTTAAATGTTAGCATCGCTGATAATTACTGGATCTCGTTATTGAGTAAAAATCATGGAGATGAAAACTATGGCAGGAGGTCACCGAATGGCCAGAAAGTGATGGTAGAATATTCATCCCCCAATACCAATAAGCCTTTGCACCTCGGTCATTTGAGAAATAATTTTCTTGGCTGGAGCGTTGCGGAAATCTACAAGGCAAATGGATTTGAAGTGATCAAAAGCTGTATTGTAAATGACCGTGGTATTCATATTTGCAAGAGCATGCTTGCCTGGAAAAAATATGCAAATGGTGCAACACCAGAATCAACGGGGATAAAGGGCGATCATTTTGTGGGTGATTATTATGTACGTTTCGAAGATGACCTGAAAGCAGAAAGCCAGGTACTCATCAATAAAATAAAGCTGGCTGATCTGAGTGATTTTTCTGGCGCTGAACTGCTTAAGCTGGAGAAACTATTAGTTGATTTGACAAAGCTGGATGAAATAAAAGATGAAGAGAAGATAAATAAGCTGCACGGCGAAATAAGGGAACTGTCAAGAGCTTGTACATCTGTAATTGCAGAAGCAAAACAAATGCTACTGGATTGGGAAGATGGCAAACCAGAAGTGATTGAATTATGGAAAAAAATGAACAGTTGGGTGTACGCCGGTTTTGACGTGACCTATAAAAAAATAGGCAGCGACTTTGACAGAATCTATTACGAAAGCGATACATACCTTTTAGGAAAAAACATTGTACACCAAGGGCTGGAGAAAGGTGTTTTTTTTAAAAAAGATGATGGTAGCACATGGATAGATCTCACTGCGGAAGGGTTGGACGAAAAAATAGTTCAGCGCAGGGATGGGACCTCTGTTTATATCACACAGGATATTGGCCTTGCTTTGCAAAAATACGAGCAATATAAAATTGATCAGAGCATCTATGTGATCGGCAACGAACAAATCTATCACATGAAGGTGTTGAAGCTTATTTGCGAAAAGCTGGGAATGCCAAATGCGGGCAACATCTTTCACTTAAGCTATGGCATGGTGGAACTTACCACGGGTAAAATGAAAAGCCGGGAAGGCACCGTGGTGGATGCGGATGAATTGGTGGACGAAATGGTAGCAACGTCAAAGCAATTGACGGAAGAGTTAGGGAAAGTGAAAGATTTTAATGAAGATGATCTGAAGGGATTGTATGATACGCTTGGGCTTGGCGCAATGAAATTTTACCTGCTAAGGGTTGATCCTAAAAAGACAATGGTATTCAATCCTGCGGAGAGTATCGATTTTCATGGTTTTACCGGACCCTTCGTTCAATATACTTATGCAAGAATAAAAAGCATCCTGAGAAAAATAGCAGATGCAGAGCCGGTACCTGATCAGGACATCAAAATCAACAGCCCCTTGTTTAAATTAGAGAAAGATGTGATCATTAATTTAGAACAATATCCTGCGGCTTTGGAAGAGGCATGCATTGAACACAATCCTTCCATAATTGCGAACTATATTTTTAACCTGGCGAAATCTTTCAATTCTTTATATACCGAACATTCCGTTGCAAATGCTGAAAGTGAAGAGAAGAAACAACTGCGTATACAGTTAGCTGGCATGACAGCAAATGTGATAAAAAGTAGCATGGCCTTGCTCGGAATAAGAGTGCCGGAAAGAATGTAGGCTAAGGATACATTCTTTGTAATCCTTCTTTAAAACTAAGTGGTTTAAATCCGAGTTCATTTTTTGCTTTATCTATTTTAAAACCCGTAGTGGCAGGTCTTTTGGCTGGCTGGCTAAATACGGAAGCGTCTACTTTCTCAATCAAAGTTTTATCGAGTTGCAGGTAATCTGCCGTAGCAATGGCCATGTCATAAGGGCTTACAAAATCTTCGCCGGAGATATTATAAATTCCGGTAGCTTTCTTTTCAGCAATCAATAATATTCCTTTAGCGAGATCTTCTATATAAGTGGGTGTTCGCCATTGATCACTCACCACTTTTATGGTTTTACCCTGTTGCAAATTGTCTTTTACCCAGCTTACAATATTACTCCGGGTGCCGGATACCATATCACCATATACCAGGCAGGTTCTTACAATAGCATAAGGCAACCCGCTTTCGGCCACCGCTTTTTCTGCGGCCACTTTGCTGCTTCCATAATAACTCACAGGATTTACGGTATCGCCTTCCAGGTAAGGGCCACGAGCGCCATCAAAAACAAAATCTGTAGAAACTAAAATGAAAAAGGCATCAACCTTTTTGGCCGCATCTGTTAAAAATCTTGTTGCAGTTACATTGGTATTCCAGCACTCTATATGATCCAGTTCGCACTCATCAACTTTGGTAAGCGCAGCGGCATGAATGATGATATCCGGCGTTGCATTTTCTATAAACTCGTGCACTGCAACACCATCCCGAATATCAAGCGCTGTGTACTTGATGCGGTCACCGGTCATGGAGATGCGCTGATCTCCTTTACCGGTTGCAATAATATCATGCGCTGTGGTATCCAGCAATAATTTTAATAAATGCTGCCCCAGTAATCCGTTTGAACCTGTTACTAATATCTTCATTACAAATTGGGTTGCACACCCATGTTATAAAAAATGAAAGAATAAATATCTGCCAGTGTTTCAATATTCTTTTTTGTATTACTGGCGCCATGACCGCTGTTGGTATCGATGCGGATCAGCACTGGATTATCGCCCTTGTATCTTTCCTGTAAGGTAGCCATGTATTTGAACGAATGCGCCGGCACAACCCTGTCGTCATGATCTGCGGTGGTAACAAGTGTCGCCGGATAATCTATTCCTTCTTTAATATTATGGAGCGGTGAGTAAGCATACAAATTTTTGAAATTCGTCACATCCTTTTCACTGCTGCCATAGTCCGCTATCCAGTTCCAGCCAATAGTAAACTTATGAAAACGCAACATATCCATTACACCTACCTGTGGTATCGCCACCCTGAATAGATCTGGCCGCTGGTTCATTACTGCGCCTACCAAAAGCCCGCCATTACTGCCTCCCCGCATAGCCATCCTTTTTTTCGAAGTATATTTCTGATCCACCAGGTATTCTCCGGCCGCAATAAAATCATCGAATACATTTTGCTTATTAAGTAACATACCCGCCTTATGCCATTTTAAACCGTACTCGCCACCACCCCGCAAATTTGCCTGGGCATATACGCCACCCGCATCCAGGAACGGTAATAAAGTTGCACTAAAACCCGGTTCAAGATTTACATTAAACCCGCCATAACCGTATAGCAAAGTAACATTACTCCCATCCATTTTTATTCCTTTCTTATGAATGATGAACATGGGAATTTTTGTTCCATCCTTCGATGTATAAAAAACCTGTTTGGTGACGTAGCCTGCCGGATTAAAACTTACTTCGGGTTTCCTGAAAACCGTGCTTTTGCCTGAGGCAATAACATATTTATAAATAGTAGGTGGAACTGTAAATGAGGTGAATACATAAAACACGAACGCATCGTCTCTATCCCCATGAATGCCGGTGCCTGTGCCAATTGCGGGATAAACTACTTCCTTGAGTAACTTGCCATCAAGGTTGTACATATAGGTACGGGTGCTTACATCCTTCAGGTAACTTACAAACAACTTACCACCTGCCGTACTTGCACTTTGCAAAGCCTCTTCCTTTTCGGGAATAATAGTAGTTGCGGTGGACAGATCCGGATTTTTGATATCAACCGCAATCACTTTTCCATTGGGCGCATTGGCATTTGTTTTCAGTAAAAAATGAGTAGGTGTGTTCTCAACCACGCTATAGTTATCATTCGTAATCTCCTTTGCGAGTGGCTTGAATGGAGCGGCAGCGCCAGCATCCAGGTCCTTATAAAAAATTGCATTGCCATCAAACCCCTTTCCACGGTCACTGATATATAAAAATAAAAACCGCTCGTCTTCGCTGGAGGAGGTAGTATGAAAGCGTTGCACATTTTCCTTGTCCTCATATTCAAGCTGATCTTCAGATTGCGGCGTTCCCACCTTGTGATAATATACCTGGTGATTTTCATTCTTTGCACTCAGGTCGCTGGCATTTTTTGCAGGTGTAGGATACCGGCTGTAATAAAATCCATCCCCTTTCCATGCTGCCCCGCTTATTTTCACCCAGTTCAGTTCATCTTTTAGATCGGTATTCGTTTTCATGTCCCGGACATAAAACGTTTGCCAGTCGCTGCCCCCTTTACTCAAGCCCACCACCGCATAGTTTCCGGCTTTGTCAAGGCTAAACAATTGCAAACGGGTGGTTCCGTCCGTACTTAATTTGTTGGGATCAATCACTACTTCAGGGGTGCCGGTCAATCCCTTTTGCCGATAAAGCACACTTTGATTTTGCAGGCCATCGTTTTTATAAAAATAAAACCAGGCTCCCTTTTTAAAAGGCGCTGAATATTTAGGGTAATTAAAAACCTTTTCTATAGCATCCTGAAATTTCTTACGATAAGGTATTTGGGAAAGATATGCCTGCGTTACTTTATTCTGCTCTGTAACCCATGCTTTTGTTGCTTCACTTTTATCATCTTCCAGCCAGCGGTAAGGATCATCCACTTTAGTTCCAAAATAATCATCCTGTTGAGCTATTTTTTCTGTGACCGGATATTTTATTTGAGCACACACCTTATTTGCCATTACTAACATACCTGCCACCATGATCACAATTATTTTTTTTGATTGATACATATTTATCTTTCTTTACAATATGAGCTTGTAATTTACATTAATTACTATTTCACGGTTAATAAAATGCTGAACGTGAAGCTGATTAATTTTAAATGTGTATTTTTGGCGTCTTTTGAATCCTTACATCATTAAAACTGCTATATTCTTAAATAAAAATTAATATTTAAAGGCTTTTATTAGATATGCGAAAAAAAGTAACTAAGATCGGAGTGTTGACATCAGGGGGAGATGCGCCGGGTATGAATGCGTGCGTTCGGGCAGTTGTTCGCACGGGTATTTATCATGGATTAGATGTGTATGGTATAATGCGTGGCTATACAGGAATGGTGGAAAATGATATTTTTAAAATGGAAAGCAGGAGTGTTGCCAACATCATACAGAGAGGCGGCACAATTCTAAAAACTTCCCGGTGCAAGGAATTTTTTACACCGGAAGGAAGAAAAAAAGCCTTTGAAAATCTTACAAATTTAGGTATCAATGGATTGGTAGTGATTGGCGGCGACGGCAGTTTTCGTGGCGCCCAAACTTTCAGTAACGAATACGATATTCCTTGCATCGGACTTCCAGGCACAATTGATAAAGATATTGCAGGTACTGATTTTACGATTGGTTTTGATACGGCCGTAAACACGGCAGTGGAGGCCATTGATAAGATACGTGACACTGCCGATGCCCATGATCGCCTGTTCATAATTGAAGTGATGGGCAGAGACGCTGGTTATATTGCCCTGCATAGCGGCATTGCAACCGGTGCAGAAAACATCCTGATCCCCGAAAGAAAAACGATCATGACTGATATCATAGAATCGCTGCAGGAAAAAGAGAAAAGAAAAAAACTGGTGAACCTCATCATCGTA
>JBDSAP010000011.1:0-3326 GCA_039922055.1 Ferruginibacter sp. | reverse complement strand
GTTTCGCTTACGGTTATGATTTTATCTGCTGCACAAAGCTTCAAACGTACAAGAGGGCGATGCAACAATGATGCAATGAAATACAAATGTTTGGACAAAAAATTTGACTGATGAACCCGGATCGAAGCAATAAATTACTACTCCAGTATCTTTACTTCTGTTCTCCTGTTTGCCTGGCGGCCTTCGTCTGTATCATTTTCTTCGATAGGCACTGTCATGCCGTAGCCCTTTGCAGTTACTCTCTCAGCAGCGATCCCTTTTGCCAAGAGATAGTCCCGTACTGTGTTTGCACGGTTAGTCGATAAAATCATATTTGCTTCTGCCTTACCAACATTATCTGTGTGACCGCCTATTTCAATCTTCTCATCATCCTTTCGTTTCAGGTATTCTACCAATTGATCGATTACCGTATATGCCTCTGGCTTTAAGGTAGCTTTGCCCGATTCGAAGGTGCAATTATCCAACACAAAAGCGCCTGGGGCCTCAAATTGTATGTTTACCGTAAAAGGGTTTTTGTAAAACTGCTTATCGGTTTTTAATGCGGGTATATCCAGCACATTATAGCTGGTAGAATCTTTGAAGCCCAACACAAATATTTCGTATTTATCGCCTGCCGGAAGACGAATAGAAAACTTTCCTTTCTCATCACTTAAGCCCTGGTACTCCCGGTGATTTAGTTTACTCCTGAAAATTACAATCTCATGGTTCAGCGCTTCACCACTTTTATCATCAGTGATCGTAACATCTACCGGCGCATCCTTTGGCAAGTTCATTGGGGAAGTGCCCTGCGCAAAAATTATTTCAGGCGAACATAAAACCAGGATATATAAAAACAACTTTTTCATAGCAGGTTATTTTAGTTCAATTTAAATAAAAATTGGCGAAGCGTATTGGGATATTATCACAGCGATAGAGAAACGTTTTCATGCGGGATTAATTGTTACTTAAGGCTGTGATTTCTATAACCGTTGCTGTAAACGCGGAACCATTTCATTTTTCCAACTGTTATAATCCCCTGCAATAATGTGATTGCGGGCCTCAGTTACCAACCAACGGTAAAAAGCAAGATTGTGCACACTGGCAATGGTGAGCCCGAGCATTTCTTTAGCCTTTATAAGATGACGTAAATAAGCCTTGCTATAAAAGCTGCTTATTTCGCAATCTACGCCTGTATCAATCGGAGAAAAATCCCGTTCCCATTTTTTATTGTCGATATTAATAACGCCATTGCTGGTGAATAGCATGGCATTGCGGCCGTTGCGTGTTGGCATTACACAATCGAACATATCAATACCCAGTGCAATACATTCCAGTATATTCCACGGCGTGCCGACGCCCATTAAATAACGCGGTTTTTCGACGGGCAAAATATCGCAGCACAACTCCGTAAACTCATACATCGATTCTGTAGGCTCTCCAACACTTAGTCCGCCAATGGCATTACCCACAGCGTTTTTTGATGCGATGAATTCAGCCGATGCTGTGCGCAGATCTTTAAAAGTGCTGCCCTGCATAATAGGAAAAAGGTTTTGCGTGTAGCCATATTTGTCCGGCGTATGGTTAAAGTGTTTGATACACCTGTCGAGCCAGCGATGTGTGAGCTCCATACTTTTTTTTGCATAAATATATTCGCTCGGAAAAGGAGGACATTCATCAAAAGCCATAATGATATCTCCGCCAATAATGCGCTGGATGTCCATTACTTTCTCAGGTGTAAATAAATGTTTGCTACCATCGATATGCGATTGAAAAATAACTCCTTCTTCGTTGATCTTACGATTAGCTGCTAAAGAAAAAACCTGGTAGCCGCCGCTGTCTGTAAGTATCGGTTTGTTCCATCCATTAAATTGATGCAGTCCTCCTGCTGCTGCAAGGGTTTCTAATCCGGGTCGTAAATACAAATGATAAGTATTGCCTAAAATGATCTGGGCCTTTACCTCCTGGTGAAGTTGCTTCTGGGTGACCGTTTTAACACTGCCCACGGTTCCGACGGGCATAAAGATCGGCGTGTCGATTAGACCGTGATCGGTAGTTATTATGCCTGCCCTTGCCTTCGTTTGATGATCGGTATGCTGTAGTTGAAATTGTAATGCTGCCATGTGAAATTGATGTGCGCTCTGCCGTGTATTTTATAAGTTATAAATTCAAAGAAAATAATCAAACATGATCATGCGGTATTTTCATAGTGCAGGTTTCTGTATGCACATCTATTCGTAATTTAGTATATGACTCTAATAGATTGGCAGCAAGTATTATTTTATACTTTCTGTCTCATTACCTTAATACAACTGCTGTACTACCTGTTCTTTTTTATCCGTCTTGGTTTTTATAAGGCAGTAATAAAAACCACTTCACATACCCATCCCGTATCAGTTATTATTTGTGCCAGGGATGAGGCCGCAAATTTAGCGAAAAATCTTCCCGGTTCGCTCGTACAACAATACAGCACTACTCACGAAGTGATCGTGGTAAATGATAATTCATTTGATGACACCCGCTACCTGTTGGAAGAATTACACCGCAGCTTTAGACATTTGAAAATAATAGAATTAAAGCAAGAGGCAAAACTGATACCGGGCAAAAAATTTCCGCTCAGTGTAGGAATTAAAACAGCGAAATATGAAACAGTTCTTTTAACAGATGCGGATTGCGTGCCTGCCAGCGAACATTGGATTGATAAAATGCAGCATACTTATGATGAAAGTACAGAGATCGTATTAGGCTATGGCGCTTACCACAAAAAAAAAGGATTTCTAAACAAGCTCATTCGTTGGGAAACTTTTCATACGGCACTTCAATATTTAAGCTATGCGCTGGCAGGGCAGCCATACATGGGTGTTGGTCGAAATCTTAGTTATAAGAAAACCCTCTTCTTCAGGCATAAAGGTTTTTCTGCTCACAATCATGTGGCCAGCGGCGATGATGACCTGTTTATCAGTACCGCGGCAACGAGCACGAACACTAAAATAAATATTGACCCGGATACTTTCACCCTGAGTGATCCGGCAACCAGTTGGGTACAATGGCGCAGGCAAAAAAGAAGGCATTATAGCACTGCTAAATATTACAAACCGCTTCATAAATTCCTGCTGGGGTTTTATTCTTTGTCGCATTTTTTATTCTATCCTTTTTTTTCGGCAGCAATTTTATTTTTTAGCTGGAAATGGGCACTGGTGGTTTTTAGTATTCGATTAATTGTGCAGGCAATCGTATTTTATCCGGCCATGAAAAAATTGAATGAAAAAGACCTCTTCCCGCTATTTTTATTTTTCGACCTGTGGATGTTTTTTTATTATCTCATCTTTGCATCCACTTTGATAAAAAAG
>JBDSAP010000010.1:0-22054 GCA_039922055.1 Ferruginibacter sp. | reverse complement strand
TATAGCTGCAATAAAAAAAATGCTCCTGGAGGGAGGTACGGAGAAAGCACTGTCAAACATGAAATTATTTTCAAAAAAACTTGAAATTTACCAGTTGAAGACCTTTTTGCTGCAATGTGGGTTAATGGCTCACCTTTCCACTTGGTTTGATTTTAAATTCTTGAACCAAATAGTTCGAAAATAAAAGTTTTACTGGCCGATGGCTTTCATAAATTCTTCTTTTTTGCGGCGTGCTACATCCAGCAAAATTCCATTTTTCATTACCACCTGACCACCTTCACCTTTGATATATTTTTCTACCAGGTTTTTGTTGATGATATAAGAATGGTGTATGCGGATAAAAACTGAAGCGGGCAATAAGTCCTCGAAATCTTTCAACGTTTTTGTTACAGTGATCTTGCGGTTGTTGGTTAAATAAAAGCAAGTGTAATTACTGTTTGCCTCCAGGTAAATAATATCGCCTGTTTCTACAAAGAGCAGCCCTTCCATTGAAGGTATGGCAATACGCTGCAGTTCCTTTTTTTCCTGCATCAAATTTTGCAGCAGCATTTCCAGCCTTTCATTTCCGGCAGATATTTTTCTTTTTTGTACCGCTTTTTCAACGGCAGTTTTCAGGTCGTCAACAGCCACCGGTTTTACCAGGTAATCTAATGCACTGAATTTAATTGCCTGGATGGCGTAATGATTATAGGCAGTTATAAAGATCACTTCAAAATTTTTATTTGCCAGTTGCTGCAACATGGTAAAGCCATTCATGCGAGGCATTTCTACGTCTAAAAAAATGATATCCGGTTTTTTCTCCGTTAACATTTTTATGCCGTCTTCTCCATTTTCACATTCGCCGGCGATCAGGATATCGGGACAATGATTTGCCAGCTTTTGCCGCAGCGAATTACGGCTGCTGGTTTCATCATCAATAATAATTGCGGTTAACATATTGCTGTATTAAGGGTGATTGATAAGGTCTACTTCTACTTTTGTTCCACTGGCATTTTTATACTCATCGTACAAGTCGGTAATTTTTACAGCTCCATTAGCGTGCTGGTTGAAGAGGCTGATGCGATCTGCGGAAATCTGCATTCCCATTGATTCATAAGCAGGCTTATTGAGTTGTTTGTACGCTGCGGCTTTTACCCTGCCAACGCCATTGTCCTCAATACTGTAATGAATATGATTGTTGCTAACGGAAACATTTACGGATAATTTTTTATCGGGCTGTATTTTATTCAATAGTCCATGATGAATAGCATTTTCCACAAAAGGTTGTATAATGAGAGGCGGTACTTTGTAATCGCCGTTCATTATTTCTGTAGCAATATCAATATGGTAATGAAATTTATTATCAAACCTTAATGCTTCCAGCTCAAGGTAAAGCTGTAGTGTTTCCATGTCTTTCCAGCACGGTACCACATCGTTTTTGGAGGTTTCTAAAATAGAGCGTATCAGTGTTGCAAATTTTGCTAAATACAGTGTGGCTTTTTCTTTCTCATCATTCTGAATAAGGTTATCGATCGAGTTAAGACAGTTGAAAATAAAATGAGGATTCATCTGGCTGCGCAATGCTTCGAGTTTTGCTGCAGATAATTTTTCATTAATACCCAGCATTTCCATTTTTGTTTGTTGTAGTGTTCGCTCCGATTCAATGGACTTGATTTTATTTGCCGTAAGTGTGGCAATGGTGCTTAATACCTGCACGTGCTGTTGTGTAAAAAAATTCTTTTTGTTATGTTCACTGTCGATCACGCCAATCAACTCATCATTGTAAATAATGGGAACGGTAATTTCGCTCAATCGCTGCATTTCGTCTATACGATATCGTGGATCTTTTGAAGTATCTGGTATCAGCACAGGTTCCTTCGTTTGCATTACATAGCCCACCACACCTTGTCCCGGCCGGGCATCAAAATACCGGCGTTCAATTTCTTCGATAGATCCCTTCGGGCCATACCCTGCACGCTGTATCATTTTAGTTTTTTCACTGTTCCATAAATACATCATGCAATCTTCGAAACCCAATCTGCCAATTAGATTCTTCGCTACATCCCACAACACATCATCAACCGTATTTTTATTAATCAGTGACGAGGAAAAATAATTCACTATCTGTTCCAGTTCCAGTTTGTTCTTGTATTGTTCGGCATTCAATTGCTGTACTTTTAGCTTTGCTGCTTCTACGGTTTTTATACTTTTCTCCCGACCCCTAATAAACAGGATCACCAAAAAGATAGCACAGGAAATAATTAAAAAAACAAACCAATTGGTTTTCCAAAATGGAGGTGAAATGTCAATTGTAAAAGAAGTAGGATGTGATATTCCATTCTCGTTTTCCGTTTTTACAGAAAACATATATTTCCCGGGAGCAAGGTTGGTATAGCTGGCGAAATTTTTTGTATCTGTTACAACCCAATCATGATCTACATTACTTAGCTTATAATAATATTTGGTATGTTGAAGATTAGAGAAATTCAGCACAGCAAATTCGATGGTTAAAAAATTTTGTTGGTATGAGAGCCGCAGCGGCTGTTGTGAATCAAGGATTGAACCAATCAACAGCGTACTGTCAAAAACCTTAAAGCCGGTGATCTCAACTTTTGTTGTGGTATTAGCAGACAAAATATTTTTCGAATTAAAACAAATGATCTCAGTTTCCGTTGCCGTAAGCCATCGTCCATCCCGCAGCGAATAAAATACGGGTGATTTAAATGCTGAATTAATTGTCCCCGGTTCAATATTGTAACGTATAAAATTCTTTTCGGCAGGTTTAAATTTATAAAGGTCATAATCCGTGGTAAACCATACATAACCGGCGGTGTCTTTTTTTAAAGCGTAGATAGTATTGGATGGTAGCCCGTTTAATGTTGTAAGATGTGAAAAAGTTTTCTTGTTGGTATTAAAAATATTTAACCCTCCATAAATTGTTCCGATCAGTAAAGTGCTGTCATCATATTCTTCGATGCCTTTGCAGGCGATACCTGATATTGAATTCAGATCATTTTTATCCGGCAACCAGGTAGCGATATAAATTCTTTTGTCAAGGTCGAATTGTTTAAATCCATTTACCGTGCTTACCCAGCAACGCTGTTTATGATCTATAAAAATGTAGTTGATAGAAGGCAATAATGTTTTATTATTTTCACTGCTGTCAAGCCAGGGGTAAAATTTTTTTTCTGTCTTATCCCATTTCACAATTTTACCATTGTTCAATCCTATCCATATATTTCCGGTTTTATCTTTTGCCATACAACGGACGGTAGAATTCTCCAATTCGGGAGGATGAATAGTTTGTATGGCGTTTGTAGTGGGGTGATAAATATGTACGTAACCATGCTGGCAACCCGCCCAGATGGCGCCATCATCATTTTGTAAAAAATACCAAATGAGGTTTGTTTCATAATTGCCAGGGAAACGAATAGTTTTTTTGAACTGCCATTGTGGGTCATATACTGTGATACCTCCTCCCCAGGTACCGGCTAAAATATCGCCGTTACTTGTTTGTATAAAACATTCTATTTCATTTTTAGGAAGTGATGCTATATTTTTCTCCTCATAATGTACAGTTTGAAAATATTGACGATAAGGGTTGAAGATGCTAATACCTTTGTCTGTCCCTATCCAGATATTTTCTTCTCTGTCCTGGAATATGCTGAAGATCCTGTAATTGAATTGAAGACTTTGCTTATTATTTTCATTAGACACTATAAAGTCAAAATCATCTTTTTCTTTATTATACCTTAACAGGCCGGCATTTTCCGTACTTATCCATATAGTATGATGATTGTCTTCATACACACAACTTGATATCAATGTACCGCCCGTATTTTTTTTGCTTCCCTGTTTTTTTTCAATGGCGGATAAAGAATAGGCGCTAAGTTTCTTGGATTCCGGATCATATCGATATACCATGTCGCTCCAGGATCCTATCCATAAATTATGTTTGCTATCCTGTAGCATTATTCTAAAGCTGGTGCTTTTAAAATTTTTTATTTGCTGAAGCAAAGGATGATTAATTGGATTATAATCCGCAGAATATATTTTCTTTGTTTTACCATCGAATAGCAGCAGTTCTTTCCATGAGGCTACCCATGTTTGTTCGTGTATACTATCCGAAACCGTCCATATACTTTTATTTAAAGAGCCAGGATAAATATTCAGGTAGAGATATAGAAATTTTTTTGCGCTATCATCATACTTAAAAATTCCTTTGCTGCCTAATAAAAAGCGGTTGTTCTTTCCATCAGTATAAGTGTCAAATTTAAAAGCAGGATCTTTTAACAGCTTGTCTTCATCATATACCGTCAACCGGTTGGTGGATAATTCCAGTTTCTCCATAATATTTCCCTTTAGCATCCACGCTTCGTTGCTGGTCTTGTTCATATACAACTCAGCGCCATTGGAAAAGCCACTCGACGGACTGTTTACAATATCCGGGTAATAAATAAAACGTGATCCATCATAGCGTTGCAATCCGTTGACGGTAAGTATCCACATATAACCTTTTGCATCCTGCCCGATAGACAAAACACTATTGTGCCGCAATCCATCAGCCTGATCAATATGACGAAATGTATAATTGCTCTGCTGCTGCGCTGACAGGTGGATAAAGGAGAAAAGAAATATAATAAGAAATACACAACGCATGTTTAAAGTTAGTTCAGTTTTTTATTAGAGAATTTGAGAAACGACTATCGCTTGCTCATAATTTTTATATTGATGATTTAAAAAATTAGTTACATGGCTTTGCAACTATCCGTATCACACCGTTCGTAGAAGGCTGGGCACGAAAGCCATTTTCAAGAAAAACTTTTCCGCCGCCAATAGTTGCTTTCGCAGATCCATTAAAAAGAACTCCGCCATTTGTGGTAAAAGTATTTACAGCACTGCTCATATAATAACCCGACGAAACAGTTATACCAAATTGAGTTACATAATCCGGGGAACTACAGTCTATGATGGCCCTTGTTGTTTTGATGGTACTTTCTACTACAGAAAATTGCCCGTTCGTTGCCGCCAGGGTCGGATAACAAACATTCGATTGCCAGTAAGCCATTAGGTTAGTATAAGGCGGACTGAAATTTTTAGCTCCATTTGGATCAGTACAGGTGCCTGTGTAGGTGCAGCCGTTTGCGGAAACCGCATAACATGGCTGACCGTTGTATGCAAAAGGATCGGCGGGGGTATCGCCAATGCGATCACCTGCTGTAGCCGAATTAGAGCCATCGATTTTTTCAAACCCAAACGCGGTTTCAAATGTATGCAGCAGGCCAAGGCTATGCCCCATTTCGTGTCCAACGGAGGAACCATCACCAATATTACTGTTTGCTATTAAGAAGAATGTGCCCGGTATTCCACCCAGTGCAATGCCGCCATAACCACAGGGAGGGTTGCATGCGGCGTTGTTGCCTTTTATCACCTGTGTATAAAAAGCATTGACACAGCCAGGTACCTGGTATGGACTAAAAAAGGTTCCATTGGGATCGTTGTCAGCATTGAAGAGGGTGTTCAAAAAAGTGTTCTTCACCGTATCTATGCCGGCGTTTAAAAAACAAATATTATCTGCGGCATAGCTCGCAAGCAGTGAGGTAAACTCGCTTGCGAGTTGCGCAGTGGTAACCGGCGCATTGGTTCCATCATCGTTGGTTACAATATGAAAATAAACCCTCACCAATGCATTTAAGGCTGCGGGACGATTATGTGATGAACGATTCTGGCTTATCTTATTTAAAGCCGCCGTATCTATCCGGTACGGACCGCATGGAAGCCGCTGGGCATTTACAAAGATTGTATTAGCAAGTAATGATAACACAACTAATACCGGGGGTATAATAATTTTTTTCATGATGATAATTTTGTTGAAGAAATGATAGAAGGTGATAACTGCAATGGTGTTATTTTTTTTCAGCAACTAATTTTTCTAATCTTTCAATTTTTTTATTTGCCCCTATCATGTACAAAGTGAGCTCCTCTATTTTCTCCATCATCAATGTTTGTGCATTTCCCAACTGAAGCCCATTCTGCTGTATTTCTTGTGCAGAAGGTATGTTGGGCAAATGATTATTTTCCTGAATGAATTGTTCAACTTCTTTCAATGGCCGCAACTTGTACTTTTCCCCAAATACATAATCTGCCCACCCTGTTTCTACCACCACCTCCATAGCACGTATAGATCCCAGAACAGAAAGTTTATAGGTCGGGTTATCCGTGCCGATACCCACGTTGCCGGTTGCTTCAGCAACCATAATACGGGAAAAGCCGCCACTAAAAATGCGCATATTGGTATGCGAAAAAGTGCCGATACCGGCAGAACTTCCGCCCATCCGGGTTGCAAGGATATTGCCATTTTCTCCCAGGTGCGAAATGCCGTAACTATTGTTGAGTGTTTCAACTGTAAATTTTCCGAACGCACCAGTTTGATTGGTACCCACTACCACTTCCCCGGCGGGATAAACATGAAATTTGCCTGAACCATTCGTATTGATCCTGAAGGCATGATTAGAAGAGGTGCCTATCGCTCCCGATACTCCGCCAATGGCTTCCGATACAATTATGGAATCAACCCCATTAACCTGGCTTACATGCGTCCATCCCGTGGTATTGATACCAGTTAAAATAGTCAGTTTATTTACAGGTGTACTCGTTCCAATACCTACATTACCAGCATTGTTGTTATAAATATCGGCGCCATTTGTATTCCAGGAATTTATCCCCGAGCCACCGCCGCCAATTAATTCTGTCCAGCCAATAGTTTTGTAAAACCAAAAGCTTTCGGTCTCGTTATCGTACACCAGCAAACCAATTGCAGGGTTTGCAATACTAGTTCGTTCCGCACTCGTAAGCCGCGGAATGAGCAGGCCTTTGGCAGAACTTTTTACATCAAGTAATGCGCTTGGGTCGGGCACAGATCCATCTTCATTGATGCCTACACTTTGAGCAAATGCTCCGGCTGTTTTCAAAAAAAATAGTGAAATAAAAATCAATGTTTTCATGATAGAAAATTTATGGGAGTTATAGTTTTAAATCACCTGGATTAAGTTGTTTAGTAAAAGTTTTATACTTTGCACAGAGCGCAATGTGAAATGATGCAGGTGTGATGTTATTCAGTATTTAAGAAATTAACTTCTCCCTGCGAATTGTTTTTACCTACTGCTCCAACAATATAATTGTAGCCACTCACACCAACGGCACTTCCGAAAAAGCCTGATGGCTGCAGGTTTCCATCAATTATAGTTCTTACAAAATTCCAGGAAGTTGCCAAGCGGTGAAAAATATAGGCAGCACCAGCATCCTGCTGACCGTTATTTCCATATACATCTTCGTAGATTTCTCCGATCACGGCATTGTCGCCGTCTATGCTTACGCTACTGCCGAAGTTTGCGTTTACCTGGCTGTTAACTGGAGATATTTCGGACTGCTGGTTCCAACTTGCCCCGTTAAGAACAAAGACGTAAGCGCATCCATCGTTAGTATTTTGACCGTCGTGATTGGGTGCGCCTGCAATGACAGAACTACCTTTCATGCTTACACTGCTGCCAAAATTATCGCCCTGTTTAGCGGTGTTGGGATCTAATGATTCCTGGAAGACCCAGCTACTACCAGTTCTTAAAAATGTAAATGCCCCACCACGATCTGTACCTAACCAATCAAAGTATGGGGCGCCTGCTATCACATACTCGCCGCTTATGGATACGCTGTAGCCCAGGTAGTCATTGTACTGGCCGCCGGGGTAAGTCAATTTTGATTGTTGTGCCCAACTGGTTCCACCGCGCATGAAAACATAAGCTGCGCCCTGGTTTGCATAAAATACCTGCGCATTCGGAGCGCCTATTACAGCATAGTTTCCATCGATGCTTACACTGGTTCCAAAATATTCGCCGATGATTCCATCCGATGCATTCAACTTTGCCTGTTGTGTCCAGCTTGTACCATTTCTTACAAAAATATACGCGGCGCCTTGCAGGAACCAAGCGCCTGCTCCTTTAGGCGCACCGACGATCGCATAGTCTCCGCTGATGCTAACGCTGTTTCCAAAATTGTCACCTGCCGCTCCATCGGATGCAATCAATTTTGACTGCTGTGACCAACCACCATCCTGCCTTATAAAAATATATGCGGCGCCCTGGTCTGCTTTTGTAGCAATGTCTTCGTTGAAAGCACCGATGATGGCATAGTCGCCGCTTATGCTTACGCTTACTCCGAATTTATCGCCTGCTGTGCCGTCCGATGCTGCTCGTGCAATGGATGGATTGTTGAGATCTGAATTGGCAAATAACATCGGTTGCCATTTTTGCCCGTCAAACAAATAGATGGTGGATTTATCCAAATCAAAAACTAACAGACCGGCAGCCGGCGATGCAATGGCTTTTCGTTGCGCAGTACTCATGCGTGGAATGAGTAAACCTTTTGAGATGCTCTTAATATCAACCAGTGCGCTGGGGTTCGGCGCCGACGCATCTTCATTTATGCCCACGCTTTGGCAATAAGATACAAGGCTGCTAAAAAAGATCAATGAAATGCAGGTTATAATTTTCATACAAAATATTTAACGTTTATGGTTAGCCGAAAAAATTATAGGCATCGAAGTCTAAGAAAGCAACTGTTTAAAACAAGTGTTTGAAACTTTTTTTATCCCGGAAATATATCAATGTGCAACTTCATTGGCGACAGTCTATCCCGTATTTTAATCGGGACTCCGTTCGGGTTCAGTTTTTCAATGTAGCCTTACCTGCATTATAATTTTGCTTCAATCAGTGCTAACCTTTTTTCAAGCAGGTCTATTTGGTTTTGTTGACTTGTTATGAGCGCCTGCTGCTCCTGCATGGCTTTTACCAGCGGCACTACAAATTGTTCGTAGCTGATTGTGTAGAGCCCCCATCGGTTTTTGGGTGCAGCATAACCACTAAATTCATAGCCTGCATCTTTCGATGCCCGCTCTACCTCCTGCGCTAAAAAGCCGGAGTATTTTATTTTTTCGCCATCATATTTTCCGGGAAAATCAGGCGTTTTTTTATTCCCCGATACTGTGGTGATGGCATCATTACTTAAGTGATATGTTACGGGGCGCAACTTCAAAATAAACTCTAATCCTTTTACATCTTCAATAATAGTATTTTTTACACGGGCATCTGAAATAACACTCCAGGGTACTTTACCACCAATAAATGCGGTGCTGGTATTGCCAATAAATACCTGGTTTTGATAAGCATTTAGCATATCGTCATTGCCGATGCTGATGGTATTAAAGATATCCGGTGTATTAGGGTGTGTACCCGAGCGAACACCTATAGCGATATTATCGTTTCCCCCGATGTTGTTTGCTAATGCAGCCGCTCCAATAGCAGTATTATTATCTCCCGTAGTGTTGGCCTTAAGCGCCGATTCACCAATAGCGGTATTGATTATTCCAACTGTGTTGTAATAAAGTGCTGCTTCCCCGGTTGCTGTATTGCTATTGCCGGTGGTATTAGAATAAAGCGCCCCGCGGCCGGAGGCGGTATTGCTACTTCCGCCTGAGTTTGAATAAAGCGCCTGGTGTCCGTTTGCAGTATTGTTGTTTCCCGAAATATTGTTTTTAAGTGCAAGCGCCCCGTTTGTAGTATTATAAGATCCAGTGGTATTGGAAGCCAGTGCAAAATATCCGTTGGCGGTATTTTCATCTCCTATAGTATTGGAATTAAGAGCATAAGCTCCGTTGGCGGTATTGTACCTTCCGTCTGTGTTGGAATAAAGTGCATTATACCCGGTAGCAGCATTATTAACCCCGGTAGTGTTGGAGTAAAGTGCATTATATCCGACAGCAATATTATTAGCTCCGGTTGTATTTGAAAAAAGAGCTTTCACCCCCATAGCGTTATTATAATCCCCCAGGTTGTTGTATAGCGCAGCCTGCCCGATAGCGGTATTATTTTTTCCTATACTGTTTGAAAGAAGTGCCCCTTGCCCGATGCCGGTATTATAAATCCCGGTACTATTAGAATAGCCCGCAGATGAGCCGATAAATGTATTTGCAACTCCCAATCCCGGAGATGCTGTGTTTGTTCTTCCTGCATTAAACCCGATAAAAGTATTAAAGATATTATCAGAATGGATGTGCAATAAATCTACTCCGGAAGCATCCCGCAATCGTATTAAGGGTTGTGTGTTTGATTGTGTAGCGCTGGCATCTATAATTAGTTGGGAACTGTTTGCGCTACCTTTTATATGGAGTGTAGCCTGGGGAGTTATGGTGCCGATACCTACATTTTGTGAAAGTACAACGGATGAAAAACAAATGCAGCATTGTAACAGCAGAATATATTTTTTCATGATAATGTTTGGTTTTAGATAACTAAGAAATTTACCCTACCCCTTTATAAAATATTTTATTGAAATAGGTTTATTTACCAACCAGTTTTTCCAGCTTTACTGTTAATTCATCCATCTGTTTTTGCAGGTGGTCGTTGTCTTTCTTTAGCTCATCTATTTGCTTTTGTTGATTATTAATAATTACCTCCTGCTCCTGCATGGCTTTTACCAACGGCACCACAAACTGCTCGTAACTTAAAGTGTAGAAGCTCCATTGATTTTTTGGCGCTGCATACCCGCTGAAATCATAGTTAACAGATTTAGCTGCCTGCTCCACTTCCTGGGCTAAAAAACCTGTATATTTTATCTTTTCCCCATCATACTTTCCAGGAAAGTCAGGAGTTTTTTTACTGCCTGTAAGAGTTGTAATGGCATCATTGCTTATGTGATAAGTTACAGGCCGGAGCTTTAAAATAAAACTAAGGCCCATCACGTCTTCAACTATATTATTTTTTACACGTTCATCTGAAATAACGCTCCACGGCACTTTTCCTCCAATAAATCCAGTACTGGTGTTACCAATAAAAACCTGGTTTTGATAAGCGTTTAACATATCATCATTGCCAATGCTTATTGTATTGTAAATATTGGGGGTGATGGGATGAATGCCTGATTGATTCCCAATTGCAATATTGTAATTGCCACCTGTATTATTTAAAAGCGCATTTGCTCCAATTGCTATATTAGAATTTCCGGAAATATTGGCAGAAAGTGCCCCATTCCCAAAAGCCGTGTTACCTTGTCCCACAGTATTATTAGAAAGTGCATAGGCACCACCTGCAGTATTATATGAACCGCTATTTAAGGAAAGTGCTTTATATCCATTTGCTGTATTACCTAAGGCGGTAGTATTAGCACTTAAAGCAAATTCACCCGTGGCAGTATTGTAAGCGCCTGTAGTATTAGCATACAGCGCCTGGTATCCATTGGCGGTATTATCGCTTCCTGTAGTGTTGGCTACAAGTGCACCAGCACCGGTGGCGGTATTATAATTTCCGGTCGTGTTGGAGTAAAGTGCGCTTAAACCGGTGGCAGTATTATAATTTCCGATGGTGTTGGAGTAAAGCGCAGTTTCCCCGGTGGCGGTGTTTGCACCTCCCGTGTTGTTGCTCCTGAGCGCCTTATAACCCGTGGCAGTATTGTCATTGCCGGTGGTGTTATAAAACAGTGACTGCCGCCCGGTTGCAGTATTTTCATATCCTGTGGTGTTGGAATAAAGCGCAGTAGTTCCGATACCTGTATTATCATATCCGGTTGTGTTGGCCGTCAATGCTAAACTTCCGATTGCAGTATTGTTGAAGCCGGTAGTGTTGAAATAAAGTGCACTATATCCATTCGCGGTGTTGCCAATTCCGGTAGTGTTCAAATAAAGCGACCCAAATCCACCGGCGGTATTATTATACCCGGTAGTGTTTAAATTTAATGCCCCTTCACCAATGGCTGTATTATTATCTCCGGTTGTATTTTTTGCAAGTGCTGACTGCCCGTTTGCAGTATTGTGACTTCCTGTGCTATTGGAACCAAGTGAACCCCATCCTGTAGCAGTGTTGGCAACACCTGAAGTGTTAGAATAAAGCGCATTGAGTCCATTAGCAGTATTATTGCTCCCTGTGGTGTTTGAATAAAGGGCCTGGGATCCATACGCGGTATTGCTGAATCCTGTAGTATTAGTTAAGAGAGCGTCTTTTCCAATTGCAGTATTTTTTGATCCGGTGGTATTGAACTGCCCTGCACCCAATCCCAAAAACACATTTCCACTGGTTGGATGTATTTCTCCTGCCCAGGTATTGTTAACTCTAAATCTTATAGGCTGGTTGTCGGTTGTACCAATAAAATTTGATGCAGGATTTGTACCGCTATTGCCTGTAAGGTTCCATCCACTACCACCCGATGATAATTGCGTCCATGCCGCGCCGTTATGAAACCAAAATCCGGATGTTGTAGTATCATATAGCAGCAATCCTTTGGCGGGGTTAGCAATGGCGATTCTTGAAGTGGTTGATGTGCGGGGAAGAAGTACGCCTTTATTATTGCTTTTTACATCAAGTATAGCGCTGGCATGCGGGGTTGTATTATTGATGCCTACGGATTGTGCAAATATTAGCGTAGAAAATAAAATGCTGGAAAAAGTAATAAGGAATATTTTTTTCATAATCTTTATTTGAAAGCGTTGTGAGTCAATTTTTCTTTTTCAGAAGTTCTATTTCTATTTTCATTTCCGCTATTTGTTTTTTTAATTCTTCATTGATGGTTTCCTGGTTTCCTGTTTGTGCAGGAGCTTTCATCTTCCCGGCAATCGCTTGTTTTTGTAATTGGGCAATCATCAATTGTTGTTCCTGCATGGCTTTTACCAACGGCACCACAAACTGCTCGTAACTGATCGTGTACAGGCCCTCTTTATTTTTTGGTATGTCATAACCACTGAAATCATAGCCGGAGGCTTTGGCTGCCTGCTCTACTTCCTGTGCAAGAAACCCTGTTAATTTTACTTTTTCCACATCATATTTTCCTGGGAAATCCGGCGTTTGTTTATTTCCTGTAAGCGATGTAATGGCGTTGCTACTGGTATGATAGGTAACAGGTCTCAAACGTAAAATAAAGTCCAACCCCTTCACATCTTCCGTGATGGTATTTTTTATCCGGGCATCAGAAAAGGTATGCCATGTTGTGTTGCCACCAATCCAGCCCGTACTAAGATTGCCCAGGAAAACCTGGTTACTGGCTGCATTTAAATAACTATCATTTCCAATGCTTACGGTATTGGTAATATTAGGTGAGTTGGGATGGATTCCTGACTGAAAACCAATGGCAATATTGTAACTGCCACCTTTATTATTCAAGAGGGCATTGCCACCAATTGCGACATTATCGTCTCCCGTAATATTTGCAGTAAGCGCTCCGCCACCAAAGGCAGTATTACCTGATCCGTCGATATTATCAGAAAGTGCATAGTTACCGCTGGCAGTATTATACGATCCCGTCTTATTTGAATAAAGTGCTTTAAATCCGTTTGCGGTATTACTTATGGCAGTAGTGTTAGATGTTAATGCCATATCACCGGTAGCAGTATTGTAATCGCCAGAAGTATTAGAAGCCAGTGCCTGGTATCCATTAGCTGTATTATCGTCTCCGGTGGTGTTTGAATAAAGTGCAGTAACTCCACTGGCAGTATTATTATTTCCAGAAGAATTTACAGCAAGCGACAGGTAACCGTTGGCGGTATTGTTATTTCCAAGGGTGTTGCTCAGAAGCGAGAAATTTCCATTAGCAGTATTATAATTTCCCATGGTATTGAGACTAAGTGCACCGCTTCCATTAGCTGTGTTATAGAGACCTGTAGTGTTGGAAGACAGCGCCTGGTATCCATTTGCGGTATTATCTTCACCGGTGCTGTTGAAATATAGCGCCTGGTATCCATTTGCTGTATTATGGATTCCAGTGGTGTTAGCTGAAAGTGCGTCCACGCCGGTAGCTGTATTGAAGTTTCCTGTTGTATTGTTAAAAAGGGCCCTGCTTCCAATGCCTGTATTGCTGCTGCCGGTAGTGTTAAAAAAAAGTGCCGAAGACCCACTGGCAGTATTCTCATAGCCGGTAGTGTTGAAATTAAGCGCATAATTTCCATTGGCAGTATTGTTATAACCATCGGTATTGGAAAATAAAGTATGTACCCCAATAGCGGTATTCGATTGTCCACCTGTATTTGATGCACCTGCTGCTAAACCAAAAAATACATTACCGGTGGATGGATGTATTTCTCCCGCCCAGGCATTGTTGATCCTAAAGCGTAGGGGTTGGTTATCGGTAGTGCCAATAAAATTTGATGCAATATTTGTTCCTGCATTGCCTGTAAGGCTCCATCCGCTGGCGCTGCCCGCAAGTGGCGCCCATGCTGTCCCGTTATGAAACCAAAAACCAGCCGCTGTAGTATCATACAACAATAGTCCCTTTGCAGGACTCACAATCGCATTGCGTGAAGTGGTTGAAGTTCGTGGAAGGAGTATTCCTTTGTTATTGCTTTTTACATCCAGAATGGCACTGCTATGTGGTGCGTTATTATTGATGCCTACAGATTGGGCAACTATTAGAGTTGAAAATAAAATGCTGGAAAAAAGAATAAGGAATATTTTTTTCATAACTTTTATTTTAGTGTCATTTCAAATCAATTTTTCTTTTTTAATAATTCCAATTCAGTTTTCATTTCTGCTATTTGCTTTTTTAGTTCTTCGATTGTTACCTGTTGCTTCGCTGCTGTCTCCGTTATTTCGCTTTGCTGCAACTGCTGTTCCTGCATAGCTTTTACAAGCGGCACTACAAACTGTTCGTAGCTTAGGGTGTAAAAGCCCCATTGGTTTTTCGGCGCAGCATATCCGCTAAAATCATAACCCGCATCTTTGGAGGCCTGCTCTACTTCCTGTGCTAAAAAACCAGAGTATTTTATTTTTTCTCCATCGTACTTGCCTGGAAAATCAGGAGTTTTTTTATTGCCCGTAAGGGCTGTGATCGCATCATTGCTGAGGTGATAAGTTACAGGCCGGAGCTTCATAATAAAATCCAGTCCTTTTACATCCTCATTAATCGTGTTTTTTACCCGTTCATCTGAAATTACGCTCCACGGTACTTTTCCACCAATGAATGCTGTGCTGGTATTGCCAATAAACACCTGGTTTTGATAAGCGTTTAACATATCATCATTGCCAATGCTGATGGTATTGTAAATATTGGGAGTGCTCGCATGGGTACCAGAACCATAACCAATTGCAATGTTCCCAAAACCACCGGTATTGCTACTTAATGCGGAAGTTCCTATAGCCGTATTGTTGTAGCCACTGGTGTTGGCAGAAAGTGAATTAGCTCCACTGGCAGTATTGTTATCACCTGTTGTGTTTGCATTAAGCGCCTGGTATCCATCAGCAGCATTGAGACTTCCGGTCTTGTTGAATTGTAGGGCATTCACTCCATTGGCCATATTGTAACTTCCATTAGTATTGAAATGAAGTGCATCAGCTCCATTGGCAGTATTGTAATTACCGCTTGTATTGAACAAAAGTGCCTGAATTCCATTTGCGGTATTATTGTATCCAATTGTGTTAGCGGAAAGAGCATTAAATCCGTTTGCTGTATTGTTAACTCCCGTGCTGTTATACAAAAGTGCCTGTGTTCCATTGGCAGTGTTATAGCTTCCGGCGGTGTTAAAAAAAAGCGAGTGAAATCCATTGGCGGTATTGTTAATGCCGGTGGTATTAAACCTAAGTGCCCTGTACCCGCTGGCGGTATTATAGCTTCCTGTAGTATTGTTATTTAATGCGAGCGATCCAATTGCGGTATTGCTATCGCCACTGATATTGTAATACAGCGCATTAAATCCATTGGCAGTATTATTACTCCCAGTTGTATTGGAATAAAGGGCCTGGTAGCCGTTAGCGACATTTGCAAAACCGGTAGTGTTGGAATAAAGCGCCTGGTATCCATGTGCACTGTTGTAGCCTCCGGTATTGTTGGTCAATAAAGCATCCACCCCCGTGGCAGTATTAAAGCTGCCTGTTGTGTTGGAAAAAAGAGCCCGGTATCCCTCTGCCGTATTTTCGTTTCCCGTGGTGTTTAAAACAAGCGCCTGGGCCCCGGTTGCAGTATTTTTGTTTCCTGCGGTATTGCCGTAAAGAGCCCTGTCTCCTCCCGCTGTATTATCGCTGCCTGTAGTGTTGAAAAAAAGTGCCAGCGATCCGTTAGCAGTATTCGAATTGCCGGTTGTGTTGAAATTAAGTGCATAAGCCCCGTTTGCGCCATTGGAGCTTCCCGTTGTATTAGTAAATAACGAATGCTCACCAATTGCTGTATTGTCCAGCCCGCCTGTGTTTGATTGACCGGCACCTACACCTAAAAAAACATTCCCAGTGGTTGGATGTATTTCGCCTGCCCATGTGTTGTTTACTCTAAAGCGCAGTGGCTGACTATTAGTTGAGCCAATAAAATTAGTAGCCGCAATTGCATTGCCTGTTAAACTCCATCCGTTGGCGCTGCCTGCAAGTGGCGCCCATGCTGTACCGTTATGAAACCAAAAACCGGCCACTGTAGTATCATACAACAATAGTCCTTTGGCAGGACTCACAATTGCATTGCGTGAAGTGGTTGAAGTTCGGGGAATGAGCATGCCTTTTGTGTTGCTCTTTACATCGAGTATTGCGCTGCTGTGCGGAGTGGTATTATTAATGCCTACGCTTTGTGCATGCACATTAATGCCTGCAATCAGGAAGCATAGAAAAAATGTACACCTGTTTATAATAGCATTTCCTGGTAAACTGTAATTCATAACGAGGAGTATTAGTTGGTGATGAAAGGCTTGTCACTATCCGAATGCGATACATTGGCTATTAATTTATAACTGTGTTTTTTTGCGGGCTTAGTTTTATGAACGGCGTACCTGGTAGTAGGTCTTCTCTGTAGCGCTTCGATAGCAGCAGCCATCTCGGCTATTTTTTTGTTTTGCATTTTTACAAGCTTGCTTAATTCCTGTGTAGCAGAAATATTTAGCGTGGTCAATCCTTCATAATCTACTGTTCTGAAATCATCGACTTCTTCTCCATACACAAATATTTTTTTGGCCTTGATGTCGGTTGCTTTTATTTCTATCTCCTGGTCTGAATTGATCTTTACGATCTCGACTGACTGCATGGCTTGTCCTTCGCCTAATAACACTTGCAGCTTTTTTGCGTTGCTGCTGATATTGTGTTTGCCTGTAAAACTGAGTAGGTAAGTGTTCTCTTTCTTTTCAATTTTTTCAACCACCTGGTATACGTTGGGAATAAAATCTCTGTGTTTGGACACGACTTGAGGGTAAACTTTTTCGACATCCTGCGCAATTACTTTTTTATACTGTTTGTCCCCATTCCTCACCTTGTCTTTCAAAGTGTAATCTGTAACTTTTAACGCGTTGATGATGGCCAGGTCTTTTGCAGAATTACTTACACTGATTATGTTTTTAATACGGGCATCGGAAAAGGCATCAAACTCTCCGGCATATACGCCGTAAGAAGCAACAATAGAAACCTGGGGATTACAAAATTTGCAAAGACCAATGCCATTCAGATCGGCTGTTCCATTCATATAAGCGTAGTAGCCATTATTTATAACTCCATACCCGTCAACATCAAGGGATGCTCTTGGCGTCGAAGTGTTTATTCCCACTCTTCCAGTTCCATTGTTCCGGGGCTTCAGGATAATGTCAGTAGTAGCGCCAATCAGTGTGGAAGCATCTGTCTGGTAGATAGCCACTGCATTAGTGCCATTGCCAATAGCAAAGTCGTTGGTGGCAAACCCGGTGGCGCCTACAGATCCTATCTGGAGTTTATTGGTAGGAAAGTCCACACCAATGCCAACATTGCCTGTGCCAGACGCCAAAAACATGGCGGACAGGCCACCGGTATAAATGCGCATATTGGTGTTTGAGAAGGTTCCTATCCCGGCTGATGTGCCACCCATGTAAGTGCTTAAAATATTTCCTGAGCTGGTTCTGTGTGATATGCCATAACTGTTGGTAGAAGTTTCTACGGTAAGTTTTTCTGAGGGAGAGGTTGTTCCAATACCCAAATTGCCAAGGGTAGAAAGCGTCATTTGTGGAAGCGCATTCGCTGTAAAAAAGTTCAGTGAATGATTGGACTTCGTTCCAATTTTGGCGGTTGTAACGCCTTGGAAATTCCCTATCCAACTGCCGATAGTGGCCGTGCCATCTGTATGAGTAAGACCATATCCGGACGTTTGTACGGTCAGTTTATCTGCGGGCACGTCTGTACCAATACCTACTGCACCTGTTGGCAGTAATGTCATCTTTGGCGAGTTATTCAAATAAAATTGAAGGATGCCATTGGTATTGCCGGACGATGTACCGAGATAAAAATTATCATTGTAGTTCTGAACGAAAGCTTTTGATACACTGCCTCCATTGCTGAAGAAAGAGATATATGGAGTAGCCCCTTCTATACGAAGTGCTTCATTGTCGTTTTTTATATGCAATGGTGCTAAGGGTGTATTGATCCCAATGCCGATATTGCCTGCATTGTTATTGTAGATATTGCTGCCATTCAGCGACCAGTAGTTTGTTGCACTACCCGTTGATAAGGCGTTCCATGCTGAGCCGTTGTGAAACCAAAAACCGGAGGTAGTGGTGTCATATAATATCAACCCTTTTGCAGGGTTAATAATTGCATTGCGGGAAGTAGTTGAAGTTCGTGGAAGCAGCATGCCTTTTGTATTGCTCTTTACATCGAGTATTGCGCTGCTATGGGGTGCATTGTTATTGATGCCGACAGACTGTGCCAATAATAGCAAAGGAAAAAGGTTGCAGAAAATGATTATAACAAATAATGTTTTCATGATCTTTTATTCTTGTGTTGGTGAATTAATTTTTCTTCTTCAATAATTCTATTTCATTTTTCATTTCTGTGATTTGCTTTTTAAATTCTTCGATTATCAATTGTTGATTCTCCACCATTGCAGGCTTTTTGTTTTGCTCAACCTGTTTTGTCAATTTCTCTATTAATACCTGTTGCTCCTGGATGGCTTTTACCAGCGGCACAACAAAAGTTTCATAGCTTAATGCATAGAGGCCATTTTTGTTTTGCGGTTTGTGCAGGCCGCTAAAATCATAGCCAGATGCAATGGCTGCCTGCTCTACCTCCTGTGCCAGAAAACCGCTGAATTTTATTTTTTCGATGTCATATTTACCAGGGAAGTCAGCCATTTTTTTATTACCTGTGAGCCCCACCATTTCATTAATGCTCTTGTGATAGGTAACCGGTTTTAAACGCATAATAAAATCCAGTCCCTTTACTTCTTCTTTGATATTTGTTTTTATTCTTGCATCAGAAAAAGTGGCCCATGGGTTGTTGGAATAATACCCGGTAGAGCTGAAGTTGCCTATGATTACCTGGTTGCTGGCTCCATTTAAAATATCAATGTTACCAATGCTTATAGTATTCTGAACATTTGGTGATCCCGGAGCAGTGCCTGCATCCGCACCAAGGGCAATATTTCTAACTCCTGTTGTAAGATTAGACAGCGCATTAGCTCCAATTCCGATATTGGCACTTCCCGTAGTATTAGAACGTAAGGCATTTAGCCCACTTGCAATATTGTTAGCTCCGGTGGTGTTTGAATAAAGTGCATCTGCGCTGCTTGCAATATTGTAATATCCTGTAGTGTTGGAATAAAGCGCACGACCTCCCATTGCTACATTGCTGAATCCGGTAGTGTTGGAATAAAGTGACTGATAGCCACTGGCGGTATTCCCATCTCCCGAAGTGTTATTATAAAGAGCCAGGCTTCCTGAAGCTGTATTATTACTGCCGCCATTGTTTGCCCAAAGTGACAGAAAACCACTTGCAGTGTTATCACGCCCTGTACTATTGAAAGTTAAAGCATTGGCTCCGGTGGCGGTATTGTTGTTCCCGGTAGTATTGAAGCGAAGCGCATTAAAACCATTCCCGGTATTATAATTCCCGGTTTGGTTTTGGGCCAAAGCATCTGTGCCCACGGCCACATTTTTGTTCCCGCTGGTATTCGCATATAATGCGCCTGCGCCAAAAGCAGTATTATCAAAAGCATTATTGAAATATAGTGCCTGGTAACCGTTGGCTGTATTACCAGCCCCTGTGATATTTGTTAGCAAAGCATCTTTTCCAAATGCGGTATTTTGTGAACCCGTGGTATTTGCAAAAAGTGAATTTCTACCTGCAGCCGTATTGTCGGCACCCGTTGTATTGTTTGTTAGGCTATAAGCTCCGAGGGCGCTATTGTTGTAGCCGGTAGAGTTAGCCTGGAGTGCATTACTTCCGACGGAGGCATTGAAGTTACCGTCTGTATTGGCAAACAATGAGTGGTCGCCAACGGCTGTATTACCCTGGCCTGCGCTGTTTGCTTGTCCGGCCGCTACACCCAAAAATACATTCCCGCTTGTGGGATGAATTTCTCCTGCCCAGGTATTGTTCACACGGAAACGGAGAGGCTGATTATTGGTAGTACCAATAAAATTTGTGGCTGTTGCTGCATTGCCGGTAAGGCCCCATCCACTACTGCCTGCAAGTGACGCCCATGCGGTACCGTTATGAAACCAAAAACCGGACGTAGTCGTATCATACAATAAAAGTCCTTTGGCAGGGTTAACAATTGCATTGCGGGAAGTAGTTGAAGTTCGTGGAAGGAGCATGCCTTTCGTGTTGCTCTTCACATCAAGGATGGCGCTGCTGTGCGGGGTATTGTTATTGATGCCTATTGATTGGGCAAACGATTGAACGGCAAATAGAATACAGGAACAAAAAATGAATAATTTTTTCATGCGTTTTTTTAAATGGTAGTTGATAAAGCTTGTTTTACCAATGTATTTTATTTCTTAGATGGTGCGGCGTATATTTTCGCCAGTTATTGTAATCTGTTATTACCAGTTTGGCCAGGTGCGATCCTGATAGCTGAAGCTTAATTGAAAAACAAATTTTGAATGGTGCGACGCCAATGAAGCTGCACATTGATCTGTTGCCTGGTCAATAATTTTTTACAATTGTTCCTTACTGCTTTGCCTCAAGGGCAGCTAATCTTTTTTCAAGCAGGTCTATTTGTTTTTGCTGACCGGCAATAATAATCTCCTGGTTGCCGCCTGCGGTTAACGGTTTGTTTTTTGTTAACTCCAACGTCAATTTATCTATGATCGCCTGCTGCTCCTGCACTGCTTTCACCAATGGCACTACAAACTGTTCGTAACTGATGGAGTAAATACCCGATTGACCTTTGGGCGCTGAATAGCCACTAAAATCGTAGCCGGAACTTTTAGCAGCCTGCTCCACATCCTGCGCTAAAAAACCTGTTTGCCTGATCTTCTCATTGTCGTATTTGCCCGGAAAATCAGGTGTACTTTTATTGCCTGTGAGTGCGGCTATGGCTTTCTGACTAATGTTATAAGTTACAGGGCGTAACCTTAAAATAAAATCAAGCCCCTTTACATCTTCAGTGATCGTACTTTTCATGCGGGCATCTGAAAAAGTGCTCCAGGTAGTAACACCTCCAATCCATCCCATGCTGGTATTTCCGATGATCACCTGGTTTTGATAACCGTTTAAATAATCATCATTGCCAATGCTGATGGTATTGAATGTGTTTGGAGAGTTGGGGTGTATACCTGAATTGGCGCCTATTGCAATATTATTATGTCCGCCCACATTGTAAGCAAGCGCATTGATGCCAAGTGCGGTGTTTTGATTGCCGGTGCTATTGTAAAGCATCGCCTGGTAACCATCCGCTGTATTTTCATTGCCGCTAATATTTCTAAGGAGAGCACTGTAGCCGGTGGCAGTATTTGCACCCCCAACTGTATTGTCATCCATCGCACTGGTCCCTGTGGCCGTATTGCCGGTTCCACTGGTGTTGCTGCTTAATGTTGTTGCTCCCACCGCAGTGTTCCTGGAGCCCGTAATATTTTCCCAAAGCGCCCTGGACCCAATGGCGGTGTTTTGATATCCGTTGGTATTGTTGAGCATCGCTACGGAACCGATGGCGGTATTTTCATTTCCATTATTGAAAAAAAGCGCCTGGTATCCATTGGCAGTATTGTCGCTTGCAAAAGCTGTACTATCATTGTATAAAGCCTGTGCCCCGGTAGCAGTATTATGGATGCCTGCGTGATTGTAGTAAAGCGCCGCGGCACCTACGGCTGTATTGTAAAGGCCCGTGGTGT
>JBDSAP010000009.1:0-24174 GCA_039922055.1 Ferruginibacter sp. | reverse complement strand
GCCGAAATAGTAGGCTATGGTTTTTCATCTAATGGAGCTCATATCTCCAACCCAACCGTCGACGGACCCGTAAGATCTTTGCACATGGCATTAAAGGATGCCGGACTACAAGCAAAAGACATCGACTATATCAATGCCCACGCCACTTCAACACCGGCAGGTGACTCAAGTGAGGCCAAAGCGATACATGAAGTGTTTGGTAGCTCTACTCCTTATGTAAGCTCCACCAAATCCATGACAGGACATGAATGCTGGATGGCGGGCGCCAGTGAAGTGATATATAGTATGCTGATGATGCAAAATGGTTTTATCGCCCCCAATATTAACTTCGAAAACCCGGATGAAGATTCTGCTAAACTCAACATTGTAAAAACCACAATAGAAAAAGATATAAATATATTTTTGAGTAATTCCTTTGGTTTTGGAGGAACAAACTCTTCGCTTGTTTTGAAAAAACTTTCTTAATTTACCGTCATGAACAACAATGAAATTATAGAGAAAATCCACGAATTCATGATCAATGAATTTGAGGTGGAGGAGGAAAAAATAACTCCAGATGCAAACCTAAAGCTTACACTTGGCCTCGACAGTCTTGATTATATAGACCTGGTTGTTGTTATCGAAAGCAATTTTGCTTTTAAGGTAAAACCCGAAGATTTCGTAGGCATCATCACTTACCAGGATTTTTGCGATTACGTAATATCCAGGGTAAATGTAAATGAGCTTGTTTAAATGTCATCGTGGCAAGGAAAGTCGAGGGGCAGCAAACTCGGGTATCGCATTTTTGTTTGGGTACTAAAAACTTTCGGAGTACTACCTGCTTATTTCCTGCTTAGATTCGTAGTTGTATATTTTTTTCTTTTCTCCCGTAAATCTTCAAGGCATTTATATAGCTTATATCACAGGTTTGGTTTTAGCCGGGTAAGCTCCATTGGTAAAGTATATAAAAATTATTACCACCTCGGCCAAAGCATTATCGATAAAGTGGTCGTGATGGCTGGTATAAAAAACAATTTCACTTTCAATTTTGATGGGGAAGAAAACCTTCGGGCCATAGCTAATCTTCAAAAAGGGGGATTGCTCTTAAGTGCGCATATCGGTAACTGGGATATCGCAGGGCACTTATTAAAAAGACTCAATACAAAAATTAATATTGTAATATTTGATGGTGAATACCAGCAGATAAAGGAATACCTGGATAAGGTAACAGGTGAGCGGACTTTCAACGTAATCGTGATACGTAATGATCTGTCGCACATTTACGCAATAACAGATGCTTTTAAAAATAATGAGCTCGTTTGCATGCATGCAGACCGGTTCATTGACGGCAACAAAACTTTAACCGCCAACCTGCTGGGCGAAAAGGCCCGGTTTCCAATGGGCCCGTTTTTACTGGCAACAAAATTTAAAGTGCCGGTTTCCTTTGTTTTTGCCGTAAAAGAAAGCAATTTGCATTACCATTTTTTTGCTAGCGACATCATCCATTCTGATCATATTGACCGGGATAGGGCCATGCAGGAAATGCTCGATAGATTTGCGAAGGAAATGGAGATTAAAGTGAAGCAATACCCCGAACAATGGTTTAATTATTATAATTTTTGGGAACAATAATGACAGTGTCATCCATAGACATACTTTCGCTTATACCACAAAGGCCGCCATTTGTAATGATCGGTTCACTGGTATACAATGATGCTGAACTCACACGAACAGCCTATACCGTAAGCGATCAAAATATTTTTGTGGAAGATGGTTTGTTCAGGGAGCCGGGACTACTTGAAAATATTGCGCAGACCGCCGCCGCAGGCGCAGGCTATAATGCGGTGTTGGACAATAGGCCGGTAGCGGTGGGTTATATTGGAGCCGTAAAAAATTTAGAAATATTTAGTTTGCCAGCGGTCAACGATGAGTTGGAAACTGAGATACGGGTGATAAATAAGATCTTTGATGTTATAGTAGTAAAGGGAATTGTAAAATGCGGGGGAAAATTGCTGGCGCAATGCGAAATGAAAATTTTTATTTCTCAATCAAAATAGATGTTTATGAAAAGAACAAACAAATTATCCTGGTTGATGGCATTTTTATTTTTCTGTGGAGCAATGCAAACTTCATCAGCTCAAACAGCAAAGGATGTATTCAACTCATCCGAAACGCCGGTTTTTTATCTCGGGGTTGATTTTACCCTGGCAAAACTGATCGATGCACCGGAAATGGCACTTGATGTGAGAGACCGGCATTATCCCGCTATTAATTACCTTATTGTAAATGAACCAAAGAAATATGATCTTGCCGCCGCATTTCATAAAAGTAACATCGATCATGACCTGGCGATGGTTGACAAGAGAAACGCTAAGATAAATGCCGAAGACATAAAATCAACTAATTCTGCCGATTACAACCGGCTCACAGAAGCTGATATAACGAAGCTGGTAAAGAGCTGGGATTTTGCCAGCAAAAAAGGGGTAGGGTTAATGATCGTTGTGGAAGGAATGAGTAAGGCGAGAAAAGGAGCAAGTATGTGGGTGACCCTGGTAGATATGGGTAGCAAAAAAGTATTGATGACCGAGCGTATGGAAGGAAAAACATCTATAGGATTTGGCTTTAGGAACTACTGGTCCAATCCAATTAAAGATGTTATTGGAGATATCGAGAAGAAGAAATACAACGATTGGAAGTCGAAATACGGATCTTAGGATGTGTGATGTGTGATGTCTGATGTATGATTTGAGTGGCCGTACTCATAATTCATGGCTCATAACTTTTATTTAGGTAGGTGTTATAAAATGTTGGTTATTATAGTATATGAGAAAGGAATTGATTAATCGAACGGAGATTTTAGTAAGGTTCAATGAAGCTGATCCATTGGGTATTGTATGGCATGGTCACTACATTCGCTACTTTGAAGATGGCAGGGAATCTTTTGGAAAAGAACACCAGTTGGGTTACCTGCACGTGTACAAGCTTGGCTATATCACACCGATAGTAAATGTGCAATGTGATTACAAAAAATCATTGAGGTTCGGCGATACATTGATTGTTGAAACGATTTATATTCCCTGCGAGGCAGCTAAGATCAAGTTTAAATATAGACTGTACAACGCAGCTACAGCGGAACTTGTCGCAACAGGTTCATCGGTGCAGGTTTTTTTAGATAAGGAAAGTTCAGTGCTTCAGTTGAACAATCCACCGTTTTTTGAGAGTTGGAAAGATCAACATGGATTGTTATAATTTGCACATGATGAAAGATGTTTTTATTGATGCTGATAATATTATTTCGCCGCTTGGTATGGATACCGCTGAAAATTTTTCGGCGCTTAAAAATAATATTAGCGGAATCGATGAGCATCATGATCTCACAATGTCGGATCAACCTTTCTATGCTTCACTAATAAAAAGAGATAGTCAGTTTTTACTACCTGATAATGAACGATATACAAGATTTGAAAATTTACTGATTGCTTCTATTGTAAATGCATTGGAAGGTTCTCTGGTGGACATCAAGGATGAAAAAGCAATCCTTATTATTTCTTCTACAAAAGGAAATATCAGCTTGCTCGAAACATCTCTGGTAGATGCAACCTTAAAGGAGCGAATTGCATTGCATACATCTGCCAGCATTGTGGCCCGTCATTTTAAATGTGTCAATCAGCCACTCGTAATTTCTAATGCCTGTATTTCCGGATCGCTTGCATTATTGGCGGGTAAGCGTCTCATTCAATCGGGACAATACGATCATGCTATAGTTGCCGGGGCTGATGTTATCTCCAAGTTTGTACTCTCTGGTTTCCAATCTTTCCAGGCAATCAGCAACTCTGCATGTAAGCCTTTCGATGCGAATCGAACCGGTATCAACCTCGGGGAAGGCGCAGCAACGATCATTCTATCTTCCACGCCGAAAAATGGCGAGGGAATAAAAATAACCGGTGGCTCAGTCAGCAATGATGCCAATCATATTTCCGGTCCGTCACGAACAGGGCAGGAACTTTGTATCGCCATCAATAAAGCCATTAGGGACGCAGGGCTTTCTGAAACTGACATCGACTATATTTCGGCACATGGCACTGCAACATTGTACAACGATGAAATGGAAGCACAGGCAGTCACACTTGCTAAACTTCAAGCTGTTCCCCTTAATAGTCTAAAAGGTTACTACGGCCACACGCTTGGAGCCGCAGGTATCATTGAATCGGTAATAGCGATACATTCAATGAAGGAAGACCTTGTGTTGCCCAGCATCGGCTTTAGTGAAATGGGAGTAAGCAAGCCAATTAATATTAGCACGAGCCTGCAAAAATTATCATTGAAACATTGCCTGAAAACAGCATCAGGGTTTGGCGGTTGTAACGCAGCAATCATATTTAGTAAGAGATAAATTATTTAAACATAACACAGACAAGACCATACATGAGCTTTTTTACAAAGGACAAAAAAACCGCCTTTCAGGCGAAAGAGGCGGCGCAATGGATCGCTTTCGGCCCGGTAATTTTCCAGGCAGCACGCACGCTGCGGAACTCCGGAATCCTAACAATCATTGAAGGAACGGGAAGGGAGGGAATAATCCTGGAGGATATAGCGGCTAAAGCAAAGCTGCCTTTGTATGGAGTAAGGGTATTGCTGGAATCGGGTTTAAGCATGGGTCTGGTACTGGTGAACGATCATAAATATTCACTGGCAAAAACGGGTTATTTTATTTTACACGATCCGCTTACAAAGACCAATATGGATTTTGTACATGATGTGTGTTATAAAGGTTTATTTGCGCTTGATGAAAGTATTGAGCAAGGCAAGGCGGTAGGTTTAAAGGAATTTGGCGAATGGAAGACCATCTATGAAGGGCTTTCTCAATTGCCGGAGCATGTACAGAAAAGCTGGTTTAGCTTCGATCACTTTTTTTCAGATGACGCTTTTCCTATGGTGCTGCCAAAAGTGTATAAGAACGGTATTAAAAAACTGCTCGACATCGGTGGTAATACGGGCAAATGGGCCACAGCATCGGTGAAATATTCTTCCGATGTGGAGATAACGATCATGGATCTGCCGGGACAGTTGAATGTTGCAAAAGCGAAGATTGAGCAACTCGGTTTGAGTAGCAGGATATCATTTTTGCCTGTGAACATATTGGACGAAACGGTTAAATTTCCAAAAGGGTTTGACGCTATCTGGATGAGCCAGTTCCTGGATTGTTTTTCTGAAGATGAGATCGTTTCTATTTTGAAAAGATGCTATGAAGCACTGGATGAAGATGGAGTAGTGATAATTTTAGAACCATTTTGGGATAAACAGAAATTTGAAATCGCAGCATTTTGTTTGCACCAGACCTCGCTTTATTTTACCGCCCTTGCAAATGGTAACAGTCAGATGTACAGCGCTGAGACTTTTTTCAGTTGTATCGACAAAGCAGGATTTGATATTGTAGAAGAAGAAGATAATATTGGTTTGAGTCAATCATTGCTTAAATGCAAGAAGAGAAAACAAAAGTGAAAATGTGACAATTTGAAAATGTGACAATTGAGAACTGATCAATGGAAGAATGTTGGAATTGAAAATATAAATATTAAGGGTTTAGGAAATTGCCTCAAAAAAGACGTTAAGGAAATTTGGATGGTAGCCTCGAAAAAATGAAATTGATGTTACAAAGTTTAGACTTGGCCCGGCGCCGGTGCCAGTCCTAAGTTGCCGAAATAACTTAAATTTGAAAACACAAACTTAAAAGCCATGGAAGGACGAGTAATAAATATTGATCCGGAAATTTTGGGAGGGACACCAGTGTTTTTTGGAACACGAGTACCCATTAAAAATTTATTTGATTATTTAGAAACGGGTGACTCAATTGAAACATTTCTTGAAGATTTTGAAGGGGTTAGTAGAGGCCAGGTTATCAAAGTGCTTGAAATGTCACAGAGATTAATTGAATCATCAACAAACATTCTTAATGAAAATTTTGCTTGATGAATGCGTTACCAAACGTTTGAAAAAGTATTTAGAAGAATTTGAAGTATCAACTGTTAGAGAACTGGAATTGAGCGGAATAAAAAATGGAAAGCTATTGACATACTGCGCAGAAAATAATTTTGATATTTTGCTTACGATAGATAAAAATTTAATGTTTCAACAAAATCTTGACAAGTATCCTGTAACAATTGTAGTGCTGAATTGCATAACGAGTAAAATTGAAGAACTCGTAACTTTCTTGCCTTCATTCAAATTTCAAATTGACAAGTTAGAAAAATACAAAGCCTATTTAATTGACAAATAGGAAACCTAAGTACGAGCGTTGCAAGTAGGCGGGGAAATGAAATTCTCGACAGCAAAATGACAGCTTTATAACTCGAATGCCAAAGATGCCCATAGTGATGCCGATGAAAGGATTGCGACGCAACAGTGCCGCTATGGAAGATAATGCTGGTATTACTGACCGCTTTAATAAACTTATAAAATAAAATCATAAACACCGAATGAATACAGAAAAAGTAGATGTATTGGTAATCGGCGCCGGGCCTGCGGGAACCGTTGCTGCATCTATCATCAACAAGGCCGGTTTTAAAGTAAAGATCGTGGAGAAACAAAAATTTCCACGCTTTGTAATTGGCGAAAGCTTACTGCCACGATGCATGGAAGCACTGGAAGAAGCAGGCTTTTTGGATGCTGTGAAGGAAAAAGGTTTCCAGGAAAAATTTGGGGCAAAATTTGTAAAAAACGGTAAGACCTGTGACTACTTTTTTGCTGACCAGTTTACGCCGGGATGGAACTGGACATGGCAGGTACCAAGGGCCGAGTTTGATAAAACATTGGCGGACACCGTGGAAAAAATGGGGGTACCTATCAGCTATGAAACTACTGTGACGGGCATCGAATTTAAAGGAACAGATTCGGTAACAACGGTTGAAGATACCGACGGAAATAAAAGCTTTCTTGAAGCAAGATTTATTGTGGATGGAAGTGGATACGGAAGGGTGATCCCCAAACTTTTTAATTTGGATAAGCCGTCTAACCTTGTGCCGCGAAAAGCATTGTTTACGCATACGGTGGATACGAAGCGGTCAATGGATGATGAGCCAAACCGCATAACGATTATCGTTCATGAATATGGTGTTTGGATTTGGGTGATACCTTTTTCAAGTGGTATTACTTCGGTGGGTTTTGTAGGGGAGCATGAATTCTTTAATCGCAATGGAGGTACCAATGAAGAGCAACTGCGAACACTGATTGCATCTGAGCCTTATTTAAGTGAACGATTGAAGGATGCGGAATTTATTTTTGAGCCAAAAGTACTGGAGGCATGGTCGAGCACTACAGAAAAATTTTATGGAGAAGGTTTTGTACTTACGGGAAATGTAACGGAATTTCTTGACCCGGTTTTTTCATCGGGTGTTACGCTGGCTACGGTTTCGAGTCAGTTGGCGGCTAACCTTGTGATCAGGAAACTAAAAGGCGAGAGCATCGATTGGGATAAAGAATATACCGAGATCATGATGCAGGGCGTGGATACGTTTCGTTCTTATGTAATGGCCTGGTACGAGGGTACGCTTGATACAATTTTCTTTGCGGATAACCAGGTGCCAAACATCAAGAGTATGATCTGTTCGGTGTTGGCGGGTTATGTTTGGGATACCACCAATCCGTATGTAAAAGATCACGCTACGGCTTTGCACAAGCTGGCGCATATTATTCAACTACGGGATTCTATGGCCGCAAAACACACGAATTAATATTGTCAGTATCTGTTTATATAAAAGCAAGTTGCATTATAAGAGATCACCGTATCATTAAAAATGGCTTGGTTATTTTTGAAGGCACGGATACCGGTCTGCCGAACTTTTTAAACCAGTCCTATCAGTTTCTTGAAACAAAATATCCTAAGTTTTATAAGATGGATCATTTGAGCAAGATGGGTTGGCTGGCTGCCGAAGTTTTGCTAAAAGAAAGTTTTGACCGGGCACAATACAGGGCTGAAGATATAGGTGTGGTGTTGATGAATGCGAATTCAAGTCTTGATGCAGACATTAAATATTTTGAATCAACAAAAGACATTGCAAGTCCATCGTTATTTGTTTATACGTTGGCAAATATTGTGATCGGGGAGATAAGTATCAAAAACAATTTCAAAGGGGAGAGCGCCTTTTTTATTTTTGAAAAATTTGATGCGGGTTTTTTAACGGACTATGTAAGTAACCTGTTTAGCAACAATATTGTGGAAGTATGTATCTGCGGATGGGTAGAAGTTTTAGGAGAGACATATAAAACGGCCTTGTATTTAATAGAAAAGGAAGGCGCTGCGGATATGGCCTTTACAAAAGAAAATTTAAATAAAATATATCAATCATAAAATGGATAAATTAATACAGGATCTTAAAGTACAGATCATTGCCCAGTTGAATTTGCAGGAAGTGAAACCGGAAGATATCGGGGACGATCAGCCGCTTTTTGTGGAGGGCTTGGGATTAGATTCAATCGATGCATTGGAACTGATCGTGCTGTTGCAGCAACAATACCAGATCAAGTTATCCAATGCGGAAGATGGTCCGAAAGTATTTCGCTCGGTGAGGACCATTGCTGAGTATATTACCGCTCACCAGGCACAAAATAGTTAACCATGAACGCTCCTGTTTTCATTGCCGGTGTGGGTGCAATTTCGGCGATTGGTAATACAACTGCTGAATGCCTTGCTTCGCTGGAAAGAGAGAAGGCTGGCATGGCTGAGATGGTGTTTCTTGATTCTGTTCATGCGGCATCTTTGCCGGTGGCAGAGGTAAAGATTAGTAATGACAGCCTTGCAAAACAGTTAGGGCTAAACACAGTAGTAAGCCGTACTGCTATGCTAAGTATGATGGCTGCTAAAGAGGCCCTTGTAAATGCTGCGATACCGGATCTTGCTGCATTTCGTACAGGTTTTATATCTGCCAATACAGTTGGTGGAATGGACCGTACAGAAAACTTTTATAAAGCCTTTGTTACTGATTCGTCCAAAGGAAAACTCCGCGATGTGGTGCATCATGAGTGCGGTTATGTTACGGAACTGGCTGCGGATCATCTTGATATCCGTCATTATATTTCCACGATCAGTACTGCCTGTTCATCGTCAGCTAATTCCATTTTTTACGGGGCAAGACTTATCAAAAATAATGTACTCGATGTAGTGGTTGCAGGTGGTACCGATGCGCTTACAAAATTTACCCTCAATGGTTTTAATACGCTGATGATACTGGATCATGAATGGTGTAAGCCGTTTGATGAAAATCGCCGTGGATTGAATTTAGGTGAAGGCGCCGGGTATGTCGTGATGGTTTCTGAGAAAGTTGCAGCTTCGCTTAAAAATGATCCCGATTGTATTTTAAGTGGTTATTGCAATGCCAACGATGCCTACCATCAAACAGCATCTTCGCCGGATGGTACCGGATCTTATCTCGCTATGAAAGGCGCTTTGGAACGAAGTAAGTTAAGTGCTGAAGATATCGATTACATCAACTTGCATGGAACGGGAACGCAGAACAATGATATTGCGGAAGGAACAGCTATCAAAAGGATTTTTGATCCGTTGTATCCAAAAATGAGTTCAACAAAATCATTCACTGGTCACACGCTGGGAGCAAGTGGTGGGCTTGAAGCGGTGTTCTCAGTGCTTTCGATCAGGGAACGAATAATCTATCCTAATCTTCGTTTGCAAACACCCATGCAGGAGTTGCCTTTTGTTCCTGAAACAACCTTAATAAAAAATGCCAACGTGAAAAATGTACTTTCCAATTCCTTTGGCTTTGGTGGTAATTGCTCGTCATTGATCTTTTCAAAATTATAAGATGAAACTCTATATAAGGGCAACGGGAAATATTTCACCACAAAAAACTTTTGGTACTCCGGCATTCCTGGCGGAACCTGTTGAGTACAACAGCAATCGTTTACCGGTAGTGGAGCCTGAGTACAAAACCTTTATAGATGTAAAGCTGATCCGGCGAATGAGCCGCATCATTAAAATGGGTGTGGCTGCTGCAACGGAATGCTTGAAGGAAGCGGGGGTTGCTGTTCCCGATGCAATTGTAACGGGCACGGCTTATGGTTGTCTCGAAGATACAGGTGTGTTCCTCTCAAAGATGGTGGAACAAAACGAAGAACTACTGGCGCCTACAGCTTTTATTCAGTCAACGCACAATACGGTTGGTGCACAGATTGCCCTAATGCTGCATTGCAATGGTTACAATAATGTGTTTGTTCATCGGAATTTTTCTTTTGAGAATGCACTATTTGATGGCATGATGTTATTACAGGAAGGAGTAGCAACTAATGTGCTTGTTGGAGGTTTGGATGAAACGACCAATGCGAGCCATGCAATATTAAGCCGCTTTGGTTTATATCGGCAAAAGCCTGTTTCCAATTTTGATCTCTATAAGGAAAGATCGAAAGGAACGATTGCAGGGGAAGGTGCTGCATTCTTTTTATTGACTTGTGAAGCTTCGCCCAGTGATCTTGCACAGTTGAATGGATTGACAACTTTTTATAAGCCAAAAGATTTAGAAGAAACATTAAACAATATCAAAGCTTTTCTTTCCGAACAATCCATTACTACAGCAGATGTAGACCTGCTCATTACCGGAAGAAATGGGGATCTAAAAAACGATGCAGTATATGATGAGTTGGAGAAATCCATTTTTAAACAAATTGATTCGATTAATTATAAACACCTTTGTGGTGAATATCCAACCTCCGCATCTTTTGCGTTATGGCTTGGGGTCAACTTGCTGCGTTCGCAACAAATGCCTGCTATATTAAATTTTACCAAACCATCCCAAAAGAAAATAAAAAGAATATTGATCTATAACCATTCGCACAATACACACCATTCCTTATTACTCATCTCGGCATGTTAATTTTCAGGAATACAAATATTTTTTTTATTATCCTGTTGCTGGGTATTGTGAGCGTACATTATTTTATAGGGATGCCATTATATATATATGTTGTCCTGATATTGGCTTATTCATTGATCGTTTTTTGGGGTTGCTATTTTGTCAATTCTAATTTTTTTCTTCCTGTCATCTGTTCGGCAAATACAAGCAAAAAAGAAATCGCTATTAGCTTTGATGATGGACCTGCAAACCAGTTTACAACTGAAATATTGAAAGTGTTGCAGGAGGGTAAAGTGAAAGCTGCTTTTTTTTGCATCGGCAAACGAATTAGGGAAAATGAGCAACTATTCAAAGAGGTATGTGACGAGGGGCACCTCATCGGGAATCATAGCTATTCCCATCATTTTTGGTTCGACCTGTTTTCTTCAAAGAAGATGCTGGCCGATCTTCAAAGCATGGATCTTGCTATGGAAGATGCAATAGGATTGAAGCCGAAATTGTTCAGGCCTCCTTATGGTGTAACCAATCCCAACCTAAAGAAAGCTATCATTAAGGGCGGTTATATTCCCCTGGGCTGGAGCGTTCGGTCGATGGATACGGTAAACAATAATGAAACAAAGTTGTTGGATAAGATAAGCAAGTCCCTAAAACCGGGCGCTATTTATCTTTTTCACGATACCAGCAAAACAACGCTTTCCGTATTGCCTGCATTTATCAGGCATGCCCGTGAAAGCGGTTATGAGATTATAAGATTGGATAAAATGCTAAATTTGAATCCTTATGCGTAAGATATTATTACTATTATTTATGCTGTTATCGGTATATGTTTCTGAGGCGCAGTATGCTGGCTATACTATGGTGCAGGATGTTGCGAAATTCAGAACGGAGTTTGCAGGCGCCACACAAAAAACAACCAGTATCAAAAGTAATTTTGTGCAGGAGAAAGATCTTGCAATGCTCTCCGAAAAGATCACCTCGAAAGGGAAATTCTGGTTTAAGAAAGATAACCTGGTAAGGATGGAATATAGCCAGCCTTATCAATACCTGATGATCATCAACAAGGATAAAGTGTTTGTAAAAGATGCGCAGAAGGAAAATAAAGTATCTGCCAAATCAAATAAATTATTTCAGCAGATTAACAGGATCATGATCGATTGTATGCAGGGTACAACGTTAAACAATTCTGATTTCAGGACAAGAGTATTTGAAAGTAAAACAGCATACCTCGTGGAACTGGTACCCGTAGTAAAAGGATTAAAAGAACTCTTTAAGAATATAAATGTAGTAGTTGACAAAAAGGATTATTCTGTCAGCAGTATCGAAATGCAGGAACTGGCCGGTGATAATACCATCATCCGGTTTTCCAGCAAAGAGTTGAATACAAATATAGAAGATGCGTTATTTGCTATCAAGTAGTTGCCTGGTCATTTTACTAAGCTGTGCTTCTGTCTATAAGAACTTGCAGCCAGGTAAAGGTAGTTTCAGCGATCTGCAAAAATTTAAGCCTGCGTTTTCCGTTGCATTATATAAGGCTGATGTGGATGTTGTTGGAAATCATTTAAGCGGATTATTGCTGATGAAGCGAATGCCGGACAGCAGCATGCGGTTGGTTTTTTCAAATGAGATGGGTTTCAAATTTTTCGATTTTGAATTTGCAAAGGATGGCGCATTCAAAGTATTTTCCATCACACCAAAAATGAATAAAAAGGCGGTGATAAAAACACTGCGTAAAGATTTTGAATTAGTGTTGATGGAAAACCTGGATAGTGCAAAAATGCAGGTCCGCACAGATAGCAGCTTAGTGTATTATACTTTTCCGCAGACAAAAGGATTCTATCACTATATTACAAATACAAGGGTAGATAAATTGATACGAATGGAAAGGGCTTCAAAAAGAAAGCCCGTAGTGCAGGTGATCGCACAAAACTATATCAACGGCATACCTGATACGATCGGATTCACACATACAAAATTTAATTTCACTATTGGCTTAAAAAGATTAGAGAGATAATGTTAGCAGGAGATTTTTATTTGATCAATGATTTTCAAAATGAAGCCAATATGGCGAAGGCAGTTTTGGAACTGAATGTTGCTCATGCAATATTTGCAGGGCATTTTCCACAGCACCCAGTTGTACCTGGTGTTTGCATGATGCAGATGATAAAAGACCTCACGGAGCATGCAATGGGAAATAAATTGGATCTTGTACGGGCAGATGAAATGAAGTTCCTTTCATTGATCGATCCGGTTTCAAACAACATCATACAGGCTGAATTAAAATATGCAAAAGAGGAGAGTGGTAAAATAAAAGTGACAGCATCGTTGTTAAAAGATGCGCTCATCCATTTTAAATTTAAAGGATCATTCATTCAGCAGCGAGCATTATAAGAACTAATATTATGGACAAGCCTGCCTTAAAATCTTTCTACGATGTAGTCATTATCGGCGCAGGCGTGGGAGGTTTAACAGCAGGGGCTTTTTTAAGTAAGGCAGGTTTTTCTGTTTGCATATTGGAGAAGGAACCGCACGCCGGTGGCTATCTTGCAGGGTTTCGCCGAAAAGATTTCAGGTTTGATACCGCTATACATTGGCTCAATCAATGTCATCCCGAAGGACTCGTCAGCCGCTTATTCGATGTACTTGGTTCAGATCATCCTAAAGCAATACAGCAAAAACGTATACGCCGTTATAAGGGCGATGATTTCGATTACCTGCTTACCAACAATCCCGATGAATGGCGTGACCAACTGATCGCCGAATTTCCCCATGACAAAAAAGGCATCGAAAGGTTTTTTAAAGCTGCTAAAAAACTCGGCACCTCTTTTAAAAATTACAGTCTTGTTTTTCGTTCAGAAGAAACCATGTCTTTTTTTGAACGTCTCTTAAATAAAAGAAGGCTGCTTGATTTTGTTATTCCGTTTATTCCATACATCACTTACAGCGGCGAGAAAGGACTGAAGAAAGGATTGAAACGTTTTTTTAAAGATGAGGCTATACACAAAATATTTTCTTCGGAAACAGAGTTGCTTGGATGTCTTATACCAATCGGCTGGGCATATCATGGAGATTTCCAAAGTCCGCCGAAAGGCGGAGGGCAGGTGATACCGGAGTGGCTGCAACATGTGATTCGGTATTATAAAAACGACCTTTTTTTTAAATGCAGTGTAAAGCAGGTGCTGCTGCAAAACAATACCGTAACAGGTGTGCAATTTGAACATAGGGGTAAGGCCCACACTGTCAATTGTAAATACGTGGTAGCTGCTTGTGATGTAGAAACTTTGTATGAAAAGATGTTGCCTGTAGATGCAATCGCCGCGAAAATGAAAGCCAAATTGAGAAAGGCTGAAATGTACAGTTCATCCGTAACGGTGTCTATTGCGCTTGATTGCCCTGCGGAAGCATTCGGCTTTAATGAAGAGCTGGTGCATATTGCCAGCGAAAATGCAAGCTTTGATGATCACCATGGCGGCGACCCGTTAAAGAGTGAGATTAGCATTTTAGCGCCTTCCTTGCGGGATAAGTCAATGGCTCCTGAAGGATATGGCACGCTTACCTTATTTATGCCGGCCTATATGGATTTTCAAAATAACTGGCATACTAAAAATGATGCGGCAGGAAATTACATAACAGGCGAAGCATACGAAGAACTCAAGAAAGAAATTGCAGAGGTGATCATCCGGCGTGTGGAAGAAAAAGTGGCGCCGGGATTACGATCCCATATTTTGTTTTATGATGTGGCTACACCTGTTACGCATTACAGATATACCGGAAATAAGAACGGCACTATGATGGGCGCCAAACCAGGTCGTGAAAATATGCAGAATAAAATTGCTCATTATCAGACACCGGTAAAAAATTTATTTTTAGGCGGCCACTGGGCTGAGCTTGGGGGTGGAGTTCCAATTGCAGTTAAAGCAGGTACCAATGCAGCTTTGATGATACTTAAAAAGGAAAACCGCAAGGCATTCAATTCCCTTACACACTACCTGGATAATAAATTATCATTGGCAGACCTGCTGAAAGATCCGGCCTTTAAAGCTTACGATAATTCCTGGATACAGGCATTAACACCGGCACAAAAAAGAGCTGCTTTCGTAAAAGGAGAAGCCGGATAAAGTTGCTGAAATTTCTACTCGTTTTATAAACGGCATAAATTTTATGAGGTATACCGTTACAACAAAAGCTTAAATAATTCCAATGTATAGGTTACCTGCCTTCGTGCGAAAGTGGTTATCAATTCTGTCGCTCATGATCATAGTATCTTTTCTTTTTAACTCCTGTTACTACTCCCGGAAGTCGGCACAAAAATTATTTGATGCATCTAAAGAAAAAGTATTTGATGTGGTGATTGTGCCCGGCGTACCCTTTGAAAACGGAAAATGGAGCAGGACAATGAAGGGACGGGTTTACTGGTCGTGGTATTTGTATAATAAAGGCATAGCTAAAAATATTATGTACTCCGGATCGGCGGTTTATTCTCCATATTACGAAGGCGTAATCATGGCAATGTATGCCGAAGCGCTAGGCATACCAAAGGAGCATATCTTCTATGAAACTGAGGCGGAGCACAGTACAGAGAATATTTACTATTCTTATCAAAAGGCAAAAAAAATAGGATTTGAAAAGATAGCGCTTGCATCTGATCCATTTCAAACAAAGTCGTTGCGGCGTTTTACACGAAAAAAAATAAGTCCGGATGTAGTGATGCTGCCAATGGTATCTGATACTATGAAGGCTATAAGTGTAAACATGAAAGACCCAATCATTGATAGCCTGAAAGCATTTAATAAAGATTTTATTTCTATCCGCAAGCGGGAAGGTTTTTTTAAAAGATTGCGGGGAACCCTTGGGCGTAATATTAAGCTTAGTGAAGAGACGGGGAAGGGTGACGATTGACCATTGACGATTCAATGTCGTTGGCATAAGCCTTGGCACATTTTCACGCAAAGCCGCAAAGTAGAACAAGGTAAGAACGCAAAGAAGATAAAAATTAACTTTGCGGCTTTGCTCCTTTTCATTCTTTGCGTGAAATTTCTAAAGTAGCGAGATTGATTGATCACTGACCATCTCAATTGTTATAATACTTTTTTAGAAGCTCCTTCAGTGATCTGTTCTTCCGGTCATATACCACAGTGAGGTTATTATTAACGGTAGGTGTTACCATTTCTATTTCCCAGAATTGATCGATTGGCAAAAACCGTTTTGAATGATCCAGGAATTTGTCCCATGCAACTGATTCTTCTGTTATCGTAAAATTGATATTGTTATCGCAAAATACATCCAGGCAAATATTGTCGGAGGCGAACCTGTCCATTTTATAAGCGATCATTGATTGTACCTGTTTCCAGGCTACTAATTTTTCTACCTGTTCTATCCGGATCGTAAAAGCATCATCGCTGAAACTGAGGTCTTCATTGTTTATTTCATCTTGCTGGCTTTCTGTTTTAGATAAGAAATCACCTGTTTTAGTGCGCTTGCTTTGATCATCATTTTTGAAGTGCTTAACAAGTAATATCATGGTCGTGATCGCAAAGAAAATAGTAGCTACCCAGCCAAACACCAATTCAGTGGTAACCAGCCACACAGAAAGACCACCCATAATGAAGATGAAAATAATACTCCTTATAATGCTGGTTCTACTCACTGGCTTCGTAACAATTTTAATTGTTGTGCACTAAATTGATTGCACCACCTGCAAGGATAATGTTAATTTCAACCACTTACCAGGGTTAAGCCGGATTGGAAAGCAAAATAAAACTATGCTGGGCGCCCTTGAAATTATTGTAGATGAGTATGTAACCAGGTTCACTTTGCGGCCACTCCTTTTTTATCATGTGAGCAGGTAATGCATCTTTTTGAAAAATGCCGCAGGCAATCCATAATGCCATGGCAACCGCAGTTGGATATTCTCCACTCATGTGTTTGTATCTTACGATGCCTGTGGTTGCCGGTAACAAATCCTCACAGGCAGTATAAAATTTCATCAATCGGCTATCACCATTTTCCCCTGAGATCAACAGGCTGATTGTTTCATTTGCAGGTAAGCTTTTATCAATAAATATTTTCAATTGATGTGCAATTTCGGCCTCGTCTTTTGAATGGATTGTTTCCAGGCCCACCAATTTCGCCAGCGAATTTTCCTTTACTGTATTTACTAAAAACATGGTTGCTCCTTCACCGGGAATAGTACCCGGTGTGCCTGAATTGTACAAACCTGTTCCGGGTACCTGCTCTGCTTTGAAACGACCATCTAACAGGTTAATGGCGTAATTATAAACGGAGATATCATCCACGGCTCCGAGCAAATAATTATGTGTGGGATATTCTTCCAGCCGCATGACTGCATCCAGCAGGGCATTTTCAAAAGCAAGTCCCAGGTGCACATGTGTAATGTTGTAACCTTTGTTTTGCTTCAACATGCCTAACTGTCCGGCCAAAGCATTCGGCGTGCTTTGAACAAAATTCCCCGGAGTAAGCAATCCTTCATTATACTCAACCATCTGCTTTAAAAAATGAAAGCAATCTTCCATACCTGCGTTTGCCGTACCAATGATTATCCCATCGAGTTCTGTTGAATGCCCGGTGATAGGAAGAGCGGCGCCCACGCCCATACGGACTGGTTTGCTCATCCTGCGAAGAGCAGATTTGGGTATGCCCTCGTAAGATGGTTCGATGGCTAATAACTTATTTCCGGTAGCGTCGTGCAAGGTTTCGAGTTCCCTGTTAGGGAAGGTTTGCTGTGCAGATATACAGGTGGTTTGATGGATATAGAGCATTGGTATCAGGCTTTGGAAAATATCAGGGATGTACAATTGCCGCCAAACCCAAACGAGTTGGACATAGTATGTTCTAATTGCATTTTTTTATAACTATCAGCAGGTACAAGACCAGTGGAGGAAATCGGCTTTTTATAATTTAATGCGGGATATCCTTCCTGGTGTTGCAGGTTAAGTATACTATACACCGCTTCGATAGCGCCTGCTGCGCCAAGTGTATGGCCCACATTTGATTTGGTAGACGCAAACGGTGGTGGCGTATTAAATAGCCGTAGCATAGCCTTGCTTTCTACCTCATCATTATTTTGTGTACCGGTGCCATGCGCATTAATAAATCCGATATTGCCTGGCTGCAAACCTGCCTGCTGTAAAGCTCCCTTCATGGCGAGGAACGGGCCATCACCTTCGGCTGATAAAGAAGAAGGATGGAATGCGTCGTTTGAATTGCAATAGCCGGTGAGCTCGGCGTAAACTTTTTTATTACCAATATCCTCCTGCTTTTCCAACACCAAAAATGCGGCGCCTTCGCCGAGATTTAAACCCTTTCGGTCTTCATCAAATGGAGTACAGGTCGCGGCGGAAAGTATATGCAATGCATTAAATCCATTGATGGTAAATTTTGAAAGGCTGTCTACGCCACCAACAATGGCCCTATTTGCCCTGCCGCTATTGATCAGTCTGGCGCCATACATAATAGCATTAGCAGAAGAAGAACAAGCCGTATTGATGGTATTGATATGTCCTTTCATTTGATAGCGTTCCTGTAAATACATCGCAATGGAAGAACAGTCGTAAGAAGAAAGGTATTCAGAACCGCCTGCTGTTTTCTGTGCATCCTGGTATAATTCTTCGGTGAGGCACATGCCGCCTACCGTGCTGGCGCTGATCAGTGCGGTGCCGGGAGCCGATAAAATTTCTTCGGTTAATTCTGCATCTTTTATAGCCTCTCCAAAAGCATGAAGGGCGAGCAAAGTGGTTCTTGTGATGCCCTTGGTATTTGCCTGGAGTTTTGTCTTAAGGTCTTCTGTGGTGATTTTAATTTCACCGCAGGGGAGTTGTTGCTTAAATTTAGAATCGATTAATTCGAGTTGGCTAATGCCACATTTTCCTGCTGCAAGTGCCATGCGGTTTTCTGCCACCGAATTTCCAATTGCGCTTATTACCCCCATGCCTGTTACGAATATTTTTCCCACTAAAATGATTTACAAGTTATAAATGGTTTCAGTGCGCAAGTTATTTAAAAATTGGTGGTGGAGGACAGGGAAGGGTTTAACTAAATTGTTGAAAGATGAATATGTGAATGTAAATGCAAATCAATGCTTAAATCGTAACTTTCAATTCTAAAACTTTCCAAAGATGAGACGAGAAAAAGCACTTGAGACGATAAAAGAACTCCCTGCCGAATTTGAATTAGAGGAACTCATTGAAAAATTAGTTTTTATTGAAAAAGTAGAGGAGGGACTAAAGCAATTAGAAGAAGAAAAGACTGTTTCGCATGAAAAAGTGAAAGAAATAGTGACAAAATGGTAAAAGTAATATGGACAGAAATTGCTCTCGAAGATTTAAGGCTAATACATGAGTACATTTCGAAGGATTCAAAATTTTATGCGGACCGATTTGTTGAAAAGCTTATTAGAAGAGTTGACCAACTTGAAAACTTTCCCAAATCAGGACGAGTTGTTCCCGAATTTAATTACGAAATTATCAGGGAGTTAATTGAAGGTAACTATAGAATAATATATAAGATATCCGACTCTCACAATATTGGAATTATCCGAGTTCATCATGCCGCCAGGCAGCTAAAATAGAGACTTGCCCCTTTCTCTCTAACTGATTTCTACTTCTACCTAATTGTACAATTGATACTGAAGTACAAGAATGCAACGCCACCGCGGCTCAATAAAGATTTTCTACCGGGACAAAAAAACATTTAATTAAAGTTCAACGAGATTAGTCTCCATCTTCGATCTGCACTCCCTATCGCAAATTTTGCATCTGCCTTCATCTTCGCAAATTCACTCGAGGCTGACCGAATATTTTCCATACTGGTTACACCTTGCAGCACTTGTACTCCAGCAGCCGCCACAGGCATCAGTTGTGTAGAACAGTATCTAAGAGTAAAACAAGTTTTGCCATCTATTTAGAAACCTTATATGCAACCACTTTATTTTTAAAAAATGTAGGTACGTACAGAATATTATTTGCTACATCAAATCCTATATCCGCAGTGTTGCTCTTTTCTTTTCTTGTATCAATCAGCACCTTTTTACTGCCATCTTTATTTATGTAATAGATGATGCCTGACCAACAGGATACAATCAGGTCTTTGTCAGACGTTTCAATTATTCCATCAGAACTTGCATCAATACCATCTGCTATCCTGGTAAGATTTTTATTTTTATCGGCTTTCCATAATGTGTCCTTTACCGCCAAATAAAGATCGTCACCTGAAACAAGCAATCCATTTACCCCGTTTTTGTTTTCCATATAGGTGGTTACCGTGGTGCCTTTTATTTGGTGAACCTTACCGGTACGGGAATCGGATACATACACCGTACCGTCGGAGTGTACCGTAACATCATTTAAGAATACAGCGCCGGGTACTGGTATGCCCTGCATTACTTTTCCAGAGCCCAGGTCGAGCACTACCACCTCATCAATGTCTGCCACAAACAATTTGTTTTGATGAATCGCCATACCCTTTGGCGCACTTAAATTTGTTGCCCATACTTCCTGGATCGTCTTTCCGTCTGCGCCAAGTTTGCTAATAGAGCCCTTCAGGTCTTTTTCACCGGGCTGCCCATCAATATTGGATACAAAAATTACATTCTCTGCAGGATAATACAGTGTGCTTTCAGGCACTTTAAATGTAGAATCTGTTTCCCACAATTTTTCTAATTGCTGAGCTGCAATTTTTCCGGTTACAGGAACAACGGCGATGTATAAAATAATTGCTGTAAATAATTTTTTCATGGTGCTTTTTGTTTATTGTTTGGGAAGAACATAGCAATAATGTTTCCAAATTTATGCATTCGATACTTTGCTGCCCAAAATCCGGCACAGCTTGGATTAATTTTTGAAACTACTATGAAAATTTTCCTCAGGCGCAGAAATCCGTCGGGGGTTTCCTTATTACTAATCTTAAGTAAACACCCGGCACACAGGAAGCTTACACTCGTTGTCTGCACGTTATTCCTGCGCCTGATGGGGTGCAAGAGACCAGTATAACGGGAAGTATGTTGGTTTGTTAATGGTAGAGTTGCTGTAGTACTTTTCAACAAAACTATCGTCATCTTTTCTACTTTGGTGTGTATATCATGCCTGGTTGATTCCAATATTTAGAAACCTGGTATTATTTTCAGGTACTAAAAATAATACATGTACCTTCTACCGCTTTTCACTTTCTCTTCTATAAACGCTTCTCTTAAAAATTAACCTATGCATTGTAAAAAACTCTTTACAGGTTTTATCTTACTATTCTCTTCCTTGTTTATTTATACAAAGAGCATTTGTCAAAATACACCCGAGCAATGGAAGCAGATCAGGGCCCAAAGGGAAGCACAGGAAGCAAAAAACAGGGAGATGCAAAAATCACAGGAAGAGGATCGTCAAAGAAAATATAAGGAGGCTGCTGCCAATAAAAGTTATCCCGCAGATAATCAAAAAGAAGAAAAAAAAAGAAATGTTACAGTTTCTAAAGATGCTACTTATAACTATACAATTAAACGCCGGTTGCATGAAGGACTTGCGATTGCAACAAGGAAAGATAATAACGGGTATACAAAGTATGGCTTTGCTGATGAGAGTGGTGATGTAGTAATTCCGTTGATCTATGATTATGCTTATAACTTTAAAGATGGTTTAGCGGAAGTGGGAATTTCAACACATGCAACTCTTATCGACAAAGAGGGAGAAAAGTTCAAAAGCAATTTTTACAGTTCAGTCTATAATTTTCAGGAAGGAATGGCCCGGGTGTTGGATGCAAATGGGTTTGGTTTCATAGACAGAACCGGGAAAGAAATCATACCACCCCAATATGGCTCTGTAAAAAATTTTTCCGAAGGCCTGGCATGTGTACAATTAAATGCCCATGGAGCCAATTATGGAAATGGCAAATGGGGATTTATTGATAAAACAGGAAAGGCCATTATACCCTGTCAATATACGGATGTTTACGACTTTTCTGATGGATTGGCAGGAATACAATCTGATGGGTTGTGGGGATTTATTGATAAAACCGGTAAAAAATAATAGCCTGTAAGTACGACGATGTTATGAATTTTAAAGAAGGTTTTGCAAGTGTAAAGCAAAATGGCAAATGGGGCTTTATTGATAAAACAAGTAAGGAAGTGATACCCTTTAAATATGAGTATGGAGGTGTATTTTCCCAGGGTTTAGCCACTGTAAAATTAAATGGGACGTATGGCTATATAGATAAAAAGGGAAGTGAAATAGTGCCTTTTGTTTATTATGAGGGGTTTGCTTTTAATGAAGGCGCCGCAAGGGTACGGACAAGAGAAGGCAGCGCTTCCAAATGGGGGTTTGTTGATAAAAAAGGTAAAGAGATTGTACCGTTAATCTACGACGATGCAGGCGATTTTATAAATGGCAAAGGGGCTGTGCGTTTGAATGAGAAGTATTTATTTTTTGACAGAACAGGAAAAGAGGTTAACGAAATGGATATAATATCTCCAGAGCCAGTCATCATATCTCCCGTGGTAAAAGATGCTGATAATTTAAAAAATAAAAAGAAAGCAGTTGTACCTGTAAAGCCGGTGAAAAAACAGTAACAAATCATGTTAGTTAATCACTTACGTGGTCAAATGTTTGCAAGTGCTGTCCGCAATCGTGTGCTAAGTCCGGTTCACTGTTTCAGGCGTAGGACTCCGTCCTGTGTCTCCTTATTACTAATATTAAGTAAGCACCCGGCACAGGAAAGCTTACACTCATTGCCTGCACGTCATTCCTGCGCCTGATGGGAAAGCTTGCACTCATTGCCTGCACGTCATTCCTGCGCCTGATGGAGAGTATACATCTCCGGCTTCTGTGTGGATTATGCAATGTCCTCAGCCCTGCTCATGGCCTTGTTTTCGTCTTTATCTAATTTGTCTATTTCTTTTTTCACTTCATCTATCAACTGTTGCTCTGTGGGCAGATAGAGCTGGTATTTGCTGGCAATGATATTTTTGTAGTTTTCTGGCAACGTAATTTTTACTACGGCATCGTTTTTATCGGCACATAATAAAATGCCGATGGTAGGGTTTTCAAATCCCTGCTTTTCAAAGCGGTCGTAGTAGTTTACATACATCTGCAATTGTCCAATATCTTCATGGGTTAGCTTGGTAGTTTTAATTTCAATCACTACGAAGCATTGCAGTAGCCTGTTATAAAAAACAAGGTCAATAGAAAATTCATCGCCTTCAATGTGTATGCGTTTTTGCCTTGCCACAAAAGAAAAGCCATTGCCTATCTCCAGCAAAAAATCCTGTAAATGGGTAATGATGGCCGCCTCCAAATGTTTCTCGTAATAAGCGGCTTCTCTTTTTAAGCCAAGGAACTCTAATACCATCGGGTCTTTTATAATCTCTTTGGCATCGGACGGGAATTTTTCTTCCCTTGCCACAGCCAGCACATCTTTTACATTGTTGCTTAGTAACAGCCTTTCAAACAACTGGCTGTTTACTTGCCGTTCCAGTTGCCTGGCCGTCCAGTTATTCTTTGCGGCTTCGGCTATGTAAAATTCCTTTTTATCCTGGTTGTCAATACGTATCAGTGTACGGTAATGTGTCCAACTGAATTGCGAACGCAGTGCGTTCGTAATTGGAAAGCTGCGGTAAAACTGGCGGCACATTTCTAACTGGCGGATGGAAAAGCCACTGCCAAACTGTGGTTGCAGGGTTTCGGACAATGATTTTATGAGGAACTCGCCGTAGCCTGCCCTTTCTTTACCTTCCTGTTCTTCTTCTAAAATAACCTTACCAATTTGCCAATACATCAACACTCTTTCCGTATCTACCGAACGGATGGCTCTATCCTTTGCCGTGGCAATAATGGACTGTATTTGCTGTACGAGTTCTTTTTTTAACTGCACTTCATTTCATTTTGCTGGTGTTATTCAAAACTTACTTTCGGCAATCCCTCCACTATATACACTGATTACACAGTTACATTAATAATGCCCAACAGCAAATCCAGCATGTATCTTGAATTGCCTACTGCTTCTGCCCAATCGTTGGGGTTATTCTTTATGCTGCTTAGCAAAGTTCAAACAACGACGTACCAAATAGCTGTTTTTGTTGCCTGTAGTGCTTCTCTGTCAGCCGTTAGAACTTGATAGATATTTGAAGATTTCCCCCAAGTCCGTCTTTTATGATACGCTGCAAAGTTGAAAAGCGTACATCCTTCAAATCTTTTTCAAGTTTTGAAATGTAGGATTTATTTGTGCCCGATAACTCTGCAACCTGCTCCTGTGTCAAGCCCTTTTTTTGTCTGGCTTGCTGAATAAGCACACCAAGTTTGAACGCTTCATACTCAGTGTCAAACTTGTCTCTTTTTTTTGT
>JBDSAP010000008.1:0-3068 GCA_039922055.1 Ferruginibacter sp. | reverse complement strand
ATGGAACGAAAAAGATGCCATGAAAAAATACAGTACAAGTGAGTTCCGATAAATCGGAATTAAAAAAATAACACAACGATGCCGCCATAAAAAACATCTGCTGGTCAACAAAAAAACACAAAGGTTTTACTTGTCAAAGTAGAACTATATAAACAAAAAAAATTAAAAAGTAATTTCAGTTAAGTTAGATTTTATATCTTTTCTCCATGAAACTGCATTTATTAAAAGTTTCAAAGCATCCTGAATCGTCGTTCAGTATCTTCAGAAGATTAATCTTTACAATCTCTTGCATTGCGTACAGTGCTTGACAGTTACATAAATAGCAACGATTAAAATGCTTGCATGGCGACGAAAAAATGTTTACTGGCTTTGGTTGCCCTTTTCTTAATACTGATTCTGAGCTATCTATTAGGTTCCGAAGAAATTCTAACAAAAAGTAAACAGCAGTCGCTGTTAGTGAAAGATCGAATTAATTGAAAACCTTGCCGGATAATACCCGGAATATTTGCAAGCAAGTGATTGGTTTCGATAACATACAATTAAAAATATCATTAAAGTATTAGCTAAATAAATCATGAAGTGGACACAGGTCATCGACCCGTTTAACAGCATTGCTTTATCCGCGCTTATTGCAATAGTTCCAATACTGTTTATTTTTTGGGCGTTAATTATTAGAAGAATGAAAGGTTACAAGGCAAGCCTGCTTGCCGTGGCCATTGCTATACTCATATCCATATTTATTTATGGTATGCCGGTAAAGCTCGCTCTTCTTTCCACTGCAAATGGCGCTCTCTATGGCTTGTTCCCAATTTGTTGGATTATCATCACCGCGGTTTTTTTATTTAATATAACGGTTAAGAGCGGGCAGTTTGAGATCATTAAACATTTTATGGCTTCAATCACATCCGACAGAAGATTGCAGGCATTATTAATTGCATTTTCTTTTGGATCATTTCTCGAAGGTACTGCCGGCTTTGGCGCACCGGTAGCAATTACCGCCGCCATGCTTGTAGGTCTCGGTTTTAATCCTCTTTACGCAGCAGGCATTTGCCTGGTCGCCAACACAGCGCCAGTTGCATTTGGCTCGGTAGGCATTCCCATAACGGTCGCTTCGCAGGTTACTTCTATTCCTGAATTGGCCATTTCACAAATAGTGGGTAGAACGCTTCCAATTTTGTCGATCATGCTTCCTTTTTATCTCGTAACAATGATAGCCGGGTTTAAAAAGACAAAGGAAGTATTGCCCGCCATATTAATATCAGGAGTTTCATTTGCTGCATTACAGTTTGCTACTTCAAACTTTCTCGGCGCTGCGCTGCCTGATGTAATAGCGGGAATAGGCTCCATCATAAGCCTTGTAATTCTTTTAAAATTCTGGAAGCCAAAAAATATTTGGAGATTTCCACAGGAGCCGGCACAAACAATAAACACTGAAAAAATTTACACTGGCTGGCAAATAGCAAGAGCCTGGTCTCCATTTATATTATTAACCATCACGATAATTGCCTGGGGAATGCCACCTATAAAAAATCTGTTTAATTCAGTAGGGCAGCTTCAATTTGAGTTTCCGGGATTGCATAATCTTATCATAGATAACAATGGCAAAGCCCTGCCGCATATCTTCAAGTTTAATTATTTATCTGCAGCAGGAACCGCGATCCTGTTATCCGGCATTATCTCCATGCCGTTGATCGGGTTAAAAGTTAGCGAAGGAGTTAAAATATTCATCGCAACCTTTAAGCAATTGAAATTTCCAATCATCACCATTGCTTCAGTGTTAGCATTTGCATACATCGTAAACGACTCTGGCATTACAATCACTATTGCAACCGTATTAGCAAGCACGGGAGTTTTATTTCCCTTTTTTGCGCCGATGCTTGGCTGGTTAGGGGTTTTTATAACAGGTTCGGATACTTCTGCCAATGCGTTGTTTGGAAAGTTACAGGCATCCACAGCCTCATCCATCGGAGTTGATCCTGTTATCGCCGTTGGGGCTAATGTATCCGGTGGTGTGGTTGGCAAAATGATCTCCCCCCAATCAATAGCAGTTGCGGCAGCCGCTGGAAATTTGGTCGGAAAAGAATCTGATCTTTTCCGTTTTACCGTGAAGCATAGTTTTATTATGCTCATTTTTGTTTGCCTGCTTGTTTTGGGCCAGGCGTATTTATATACCTGGATCATTCCACATTATGAAAAGATCGTTACCTCCACTGGCGCCGCTATCACTGATCATTCGCAAGGGATTACCTATCTGCTGGTATTTGTTGTTGTATTAATTTTTTTTTCATCAGTAATTATGATGTTTGGCAGAAAGAAACCAGTTAACTCAAAAGACACTTTACGAACTATAAAATAAAATACAAATGAACGAAGCGTTATACAAATAGATGAGAAACTAAATTTGAAAATAATAATACTTGATGGATATACTTTGAACCCGGAGGTATTAGCTGGAATGATCTGAAGAAATTTGGCGATCTGATTGTAAACGAAACCAATTATAAATTTAGATTTATGAAAGACAAAAAAGTAGGATGGATTGGCACCGGCATAATGGGAAATCCCATGGCAAAGCATTTGGTAAATGCAGGATACCAATTAGGTGTTTATAACCGTACTAAGGAAAAGGCTACTGATTTGATAAGCATGGGTTGCACATGGTTAGACACACCTGCGGAAATTGCTGCCAATGCTGATATAATTGTAACAATGATCGGCTTTCCAAAAGATGTAGAAGAATGTTACTTTGGAGAGCAGGGAATATTTACTACAATAAAGCCGGGGACCATTTTAATAGACATGACCACCACCAAGCCAAGCCTTGCAATAAAAATATTTGATGAGGCGAGTAAGGTTGGCGCGGAATTTATTGACGCTCCCGTTTCTGGTGGACAGGTGGGCGCAATCAATGGAACACTTTCGATAATGATTGGTGGAAAAAAAGAAGTAGTCGATTCAATACTCCCTATGTTCCAGGTGTTTGGGAAAAACATTGTGTATGAGGGAAAAGCCGGCGCCGGGCAACACACTAAAATGTGTAACCAGATAACCATTGCCGGTACTATGAT
>JBDSAP010000007.1:0-2949 GCA_039922055.1 Ferruginibacter sp. | reverse complement strand
CATGTACACTGGTATTTACTTCCTGCGTAAGTAAAAAAATATTAAAAGGTGAACAATTAAGGTATGTTCAACTGCAAACCCAATACGATAAGTTGCAGGAAGACCTTAAAAATTGTAATGATCTTACAGTGGAGAATGCTCGCAAAAAAGCTGTACTGGAAGCGGAACTGGAAAGTCTTAAAAAGCAGGTGGATTACTTGAAAGAAAATAACACACAAGCATTAAAACAACTTGAAAATCTTTCGGTCATTTCCGGCTCGCAGGCTGAAAGTATAAAAAAATCATTGGATAATATTGGCGCTAAAGACGCTTATATCCAGGACCTCCAATCGGCCCTTAATCGGAAAGATTCATTAAACTTAGCACTAGTTACAAACCTGAAAGGAGCGATCGGCAACCTGGATGACCAGGATATTAATATTAAGGTTGATAAAGGAGTTGTGTATATCGATATTTCGGATAAACTTTTATTTAAGAGCGGCAGCTATGATATAACAGACAGGGCAAAAGAAGTATTAGGAAAAGTAGCGCTGGTGTTAAAGAATCAACCAGATATAGAGTTTATGGTAGAAGGACATACTGATAATATAGCCTATAAGAGCGGAATATTACTTGACAACTGGGATCTGAGTGTGAAAAGAGCCACTACTGTGGTACGTGTTTTACAAAAACAATATGGTCTTGATCCTGCGCACATGGCAGCTTCCGGTCGTGGCGAGTATAAACCAATTGCAGACAACAGCACTCCTGAAGGTAAGGCAGCCAATCGTCGCACTAGGATCGTTATTCTGCCCCAGCTTGATCAATTTTTTAAATTACTTGAAACCAAAAAATAACTTCCAAACAATTCCATTATCCCGACAAAAGCCATCTGTATTCAGGTGGCTTTTTTGCAACCTGTACTTTGCCGTTACCTGTTTTACATACCCCATTTTTAATTGGGTTAAATACGTGAGTGCAGCGATTCAACTTTATGTGATCTCTCTAATTTTAGATAGCGCACAGTGTATGGAAATAATCTGTATTATTGTTGCAAATAATTTTACCAAAACACCATTGCATCGCTATGAAGCTTGCTCTTACTGCCTTTATGTGCCTGTTTGTATTCAAGGATTTTGCGCAGAAGAATCTACAGATCAAATTTGGGAAAGTACTCATCAGCGAATTTAAGCAGGTATATAATATTGACAGCGATGCCAGTGCGGTTGTGATTGCAGATATAGGTTTTACCGGAATTGTTGAGAACGATAAAGGCAGTTTTTCGCTGCAATTTACCAGGTATAAAAAGGTTCATATACTAAATAAGAATGGTTATGATATAGCCAATGTGATGATAGATCTTTATTCAAGAGATAGGGCGCAGGAAAAATTGGAAAGTTTAAAAGCCATTACCCATAACCTACAAAATGGTAAAGTGATCGCAACAAAGCTGGATATTAAAACGGGTTTGTTTAAAGATATCATCAACAAAAATCTTGTTAGAAATAAGTTCACTTTTCCCAATATTAAGGAAGGATCTATTATTGAATTTGAATACAAGATCAGGTCTGATTACACATTTAATCTTCATCCATGGAACTTTCAATGCGAATACCCGGTGCTGTGGAGTGAGTACAATGTGAGTATCCCCGAGTTTTATTATTATGTGAGAATGACCCAGGGCTACCATCCCTTCTTTGTGCAGGAAAAGAAAGAAAAGAACCTCCGTTTTAAACTCGTGGATAATAGCGGCGCCGAACGCACAAAGAGTCAAGAATTTACTGCTTCAGTGTCCGATTACCGTTGGGTGATGAAAGATGTTCCGGCCTTGAAAGAAGAAAGTTATACGTCAACTATCAATAACCATCTTGCACGGATTGAGTTTCAACTGGCAGAAGTAAGACCGCCATATACACCCAGGGATGTGATGGGCACCTGGGAGGAAGCCTGTAGTGAACTATTGAATGATGAAGATTTCGGCTACTCACTTAACCGGGATAATGCCTGGCTGAATGATGTGATGGAAGATGCGATGAAAGACGCTTCCGGCGATCTTGAAAAAGCTAAAAACATTTTTGCTTATGTGCGTGACAATATCACCTGCACGGGCCACGGCTATATTTATCTCCAACACCCTTTGAGGGCAGTGTTGAAGAACAGGTACGGAAATGAAGCCGAAGTAAACTTGTTGTTAACAACGATGTTGTTAAAGGCAGGTTTGTCTGCCGATCCCGTAATGCTTAGTACCCGGTCACATGGGTTAGTTTACCGGGCCTATCCTTTACTGGACCGTTTCAATCATGTGATCACCCGGTTAACCGTAAACGAAACGAGTTACTACCTTGATGCAAGCGAACCAATGCTCGGATTTGGAAATCTTAGATCGGATGCTTACAATGGTCACGCAAGGGTAATTAACGAAGCGGCAACGCCGCTGGAATTTGTTGCAGATTCATTATTAGAGCGCAAGTTTACTTCTGTTATTATCACTAATGATGAAACAGGGAATTTAGCCGGTGCTATGAGGCAGGAGCCCGGTTACTATGAATCTTACCAGTTGCGAAACCATATCAGGGAAAAAGGAACAGAGCAAATATTCAGCGATTTTAAAAAGGCGTTCAATGCAGATATTGAAATAACAGAATCGGCCATTGATTCGCTGAATAATTATGACCAGCCATTAACGATCCGATATGATTTTAAGCTTCCATTAGAGAAGACAGATATCCTTTACTTTAATCCTATGTTCTGCGAAGCAATGCAGGAGAATCTTTTTAAATCCGCCGTACGCAATTACCCGGTAGAGATGCCCTACACGATCGATGAAAATTATTCATTGAGATTTGATGTACCGGCGGGTTATGTAATTGATGAGTTACCAAAGGAAATGTTATTAAAATTAAATGACGAGGGAGATGGCACTTTTGAATACCGGTTGTCCGAGTCAAATGGTACTATCACTTTGCTCTC
>JBDSAP010000006.1:0-20540 GCA_039922055.1 Ferruginibacter sp. | reverse complement strand
TGCGGTAATGGAAACAAACAGCAATGGTTGCCAGGCAACTACTACCACACAAAATATTACGGTAAATCCAATTCCTGTCGGAATATTATCCTCCAGTAGTACTATCATTTGTGCTGGAGATAATGTAACGTTCACAGCGGCGTATGGCACAGGAAACACTTATAATTTTATAGTAAATGGAGTTAGCATCCCTACAGCTTCAACCAATACGTATAGCACAACTACGTTAACGAATCCTTCAGTGGTATCGGTGGAAGTAACCAATGCTTCCGGTTGTGTCGTTACTTCTAGCATTGTAATAATTACAGTTAATGCATTACCTTCTAATTCACTTGTAGTAACGGAAAATTCAAACGTTCAAAATGATAATTCTATTTGCGCCGGGCAGCCCGTAACCTATACATTCAATACAGGGTTTTCGAATTATAAATTTTTAGTAAATAACATCTCTATCCAGAATGGCTCGTCAAATATTTATACGAATACTACACTGGTTACCGGAGATACAGTAAAAGTAGAAGTTACAAACGGCAACAATTGCAAAGCAATTTTCACTGCCCCGGTTATTACCATCGTGCCATCACCAGTCGGCAGTTTGTCAGCTTCGTCTACAATCATTTGCCTGGGTGATAATGTAGATTTCACTGCTACTCCTGGTTTGGGAAACAATTATGAGTTTTTATTGAATACTAACACTCCTTTACAAAATGGTACTTTAAATACATTCAGCACTACTGGTTTGGCAAATGGTGACAAGGTAATGGTAATTGTAACTAACACCAATACCTGCGTTACTACTTCCAATATAATTACAATGGTTGTAAATGCGGTACCAACGGGCGTAATGACAATTGCTGAAAATTCAGGAAATTTACCTGCAAACGATGGTATTATTTGTGTTGGCGCTAGTGTGGTCTTTACAGCTCCAACAGGTTTTTACAATTATGATTTTCTTTTGAATGGAATTTCTGTTCAGAATAGTACAACTCTCAGAACCTATACCACGACAACATTAGTAAACGGTGATAAGGTAACTGTTGCTGTAAAAAATGGCAGTGGCTGTATTGCCTTGTTAAATGAAGATACCATTAGGGTAAACGCATTACCTCCGGTTGCCCCTATCAGCGGCGGATCGGCTGTTTGTGTTAATGATACCACCAGGTTTACAAGTGGCACTACTGGTGGCGTATGGACAAGCGCAAATACCGCTATAGCTACCGTAAATACAACAGGCTTAGTTACAGGAGTAAATGGTGGAACAGTTTTAATCAAGTACACTGTTACAAATTCCAATGGCTGTGACAGCATGGTCAGCAAATCAGTTACTGTAAATGCATTACCTGCTATTACAGCTATTACCGGAACTGCCAATGTGTGTGTGAACAGCACCCGTCCACTTGCAAACGCAACGTCTTTTGGGGTATGGAGCAGCAGCGATCCGTTAGTAGCTACAATCAGCTCAACCGGTGTAGTATCAGGATTAATAGCAGGTACTACCATAATAAAATATAAAGTAACCAATGGTAATGGCTGCGCTGATAGCAGTACAACCAGTTTTGTAGTAAATGATTTACCAGTGCTAGACCCCATCACCTTCCAGGCGCCCGCGTCTTCCTTTGATGTTTGTGTCAACGCAAATATTTCATTGGCTAATACAACTCCAGGCGGAGTATGGACGAGCAGTAACACCTCAGTGGCTACTATTTCAGGCACAGGGGTATTGCATGGGGTAGCAGCAGGAACCACTACAGTAACTTATACTTTCACTAATGGAAATGGATGTACATCTGCTACCACTCAGACTGTAACAGTCAATCCATTACCAATACCAACTATCACCGGAAAAAATCCAATATGTATAGGTGATGTGGAAACTTATACAACCCAGCCCGGCCAATCCAATTATGTTTGGAACGTGTTTGGCGGAACAATCACTGCAGGCACCGGTGGGCTGAACGATAACACTATTGAAATAACCTGGACAGCTACGGGTTCAAAAACCCTTAGTGTAAACTATACCAATTCTTTTGGCTGTACCGCAGCTATCTCTTCCACGTTTACAAATGCGCCAACCACAACACCGCCAACATTTATCAGCGGTGTTAATACTGTATGTCTTAATTCAACAAATAGTATTTATTCTACGCAGCCTGGCAAAGCAGATTATACCTGGACCATCAATGGAGGAACTGTTTTTGCAGGAGGTTCGCTAACTGATGATTTTGTTCAAATTCAGTGGAATTCAGCTGGATCGAGGTCTGTAACAATTAATTATTCAGATGCATTTGGCTGTACTGCTGCTGCTTCAGCGGTTTACCCGGTTACGGTAGATCCTTTGCCAACAGCTTCAATCGCTGGCGGAACATCAATATGTGAAAACGCTACCGGCTCAACAAATATTACCTTCGCAGGAGTAGGTGGCATAGCTCCTTACATTTTCACCTATACACTTAATGGAGGCCCACTTCAGACAGTAAATTCCGTTGGAAACACTGCAACTGTTTCTGTTCCTTTAAATATTCCAAGCTCGTTTGATTATGAACTGGTAAGCGTTGCAAATGCAGCCGGTCTTCAGTGCGGTCAGCCGCAAACCGGTCATGCTATCGTAATAGTGAATCCTTCGCCGACTGCAAAAGTCACTGGCACTACGGCTACTTGCCAGTTTGATCCTTCATTGCCTTTAATAACCTTGACAGGAGCTACCGGCACAGGCCCATATACCTTCACCTATAATATCAATGGGGCACCCAACCAGGTAACAGCGCCTTCTGTGGCAAATGTTGTTACATTATCTGCACCAACAGGTGTGAGTGGAAATTTTGTTTATAATCTTGTAAGTGTGATGGACGCCAATGGTTGCTCACAGGCACAGGTGTTCTCTGCTACAATTACTATTGATCCAAAACCATCTGTTGTAACGCATAACGCCGTAGTTTGTTCCCCAGGCACAATAGATTTGACGGCCCCATCAATAACATTCGGATCTACTGCGGGCTTAACCTATTCTTATTGGACAGATGCCTTGGCGACCAACCCTTATGGCACACCAACAACCGCCGGAGCCGGAAATTATTATATTAAGGGGACCACGGGTGCAGGATGTTATGATATTCAACTTGTGACTGTTACTGTAAATCCAACCCCAACGTTGACCATTACTAATCCTGGCGCAGTGTGTTCACCTGCTACTGTTGATTTAACTGCTGCTTCGATAACTTCAGGTTCGACTTCGGGTTTGACCTTCACATACTGGACTGACCTGGCGGCAACAAACCCTTATGGAACGCCATTGACTGCCGGGGCAGGTAATTATTATATTAAGGGAAGTACCAGCCTGGGCTGTTTTGATATCAAGCTTGTCACCGTAACCGTTAACTCAACACCTACCGTAATAACTAATAACCCGGCGGCTGTGTGTGCGCCGGCCACTGTAAATTTAACATTGCCCGCTGTCACTTCAGGTTCGACTGGGGGTTTAACCTATACCTACTGGACTAATCCGGGGGCAACAATTGCTTATGGAACTCCAACGACCGCAGGTGCCGGTCTTTATTATATAAAGGGAACAAGTGCAGGATGTTCTGATACCAAGCCAGTAACGGTAACTGTTAACCCTAAACCAACAGGCGTAATAACTGGAACGACGGCCATCTGTGTTGGTGGAAGTGCCACGCTTACTATCACAGTTACTGGTTCGGGCACTATTAGCGGCACCTTGTCTGACGGCAGCACATTTAGCGGCACGGCTCCTACTATTACAAAAATGGTTAGTCCAGGTGCTACGATTACTTACACAATTACATCATTGGCCGATGCAAACTGTACCGCTACTTCAGGTACAGGTAGTGCAATTGTGACGGTGAACGGCTCCACGCCAATAGCAACTGTTACAGCCAATCCAGTTGCTATCTGTTTAGGATCTTCCAGCAATTTATTTATCCCTGCTACAACAAGTACATTAATGTCAGAAAACTTCCAGGGAACTAATACTTTCTCGATTATTAGTACCGGACCCAATGTGGCGGCATCTTCATGGACAAGTCGGACCAGCGCCTACACATACAATTACAATTTTGGTTTTTCTTCAATAACTTTTAACAGTGGTTCAACAAAATTCATGTTGGCCAACAGCAATGATGGGGGTGGCGCAACAAATACAGCCCTTGTTTCGCCGGTGGTGAATGCATCGGCTTATTCTACGCTCACACTTTCTTACAGAACATATTTTAGACAAAACGGGGGAGACCTGGCAGCAGTTGAAGTTTCAACGAATGGTACTACCTGGACAACTGTTCAAACCCTTAATGGTATTGGTTCATCCACTAATTTTTCACCCCAAACTATAAGTTTAACTCCTTATTCTGGCAATGCATCCTTGCAGGTCAGATTTAGATATTCAGGTAATAACGACTGGTGGTGGGCGGTTGATGATGTTGTTTTAACCGGAACTTCCCCTACTGGTAATTATTCATGGACAGCTTCACCAGCAGCAACAGCGGGGTTGCCTGCCGGCTCATCGACACCGTCTGTAACGAATGCCGCCATTGTTGTAACTCCTACCGCCGCTGTGACGACAACTTACACAGCAACGCTCACTAATGCATCGGGCTGTACATCAACGAAAAATGTAGTAGTGACAGTTAATCCTACGCCTGTGGTAACAATTGCAGCAGACTATTGTGTTGTGCCCGGAAAAGTTAGGTTAACCGCTACTTCCATACCGGCAGCGACAACGTATACATGGCTACCAAATCAATTTGGGTCTGGTCCGATTATCGACGTTGATATTGCGGATATTTACCAGGTTACGGCATCTCTTGGTTCGTGCACTAGTACTGCAAATATTAGTGTTGCCCAGGAACTAGTTGTGAACGGTGATTTTTCTGCTGGTAATACCGGGTTCATCTCAGGTTATGATTATGACCCTACAGCCAATGGTCTTGTGGCTCCTGAAAGTGAGTACGCGGTAAACAGTAATGCCAATTTTAACCACAGTAATTTTTGGGGATATGATCACACTAGCGGAACTGGTACGGGGAACGCCAATTTTTTAATAGTTAATGGGGCAAAAGTGGCAATTCAACCAATTGTATGGCAACAGACAGTTTCGGTACTACCCAATACTACTTATTACTTTTCTGCGTGGGCAAAAAGCTTAAATGCTTCAGGTCCATTTGCAAAACTGCGCTTTGCTGTTGATGGCATGCAGATAGGTTCACAAGCAAATCTTATCGCCGGTCAAACTAATAATGCAAATCCGTGGAGGCCACAGGACAGATTTTACGGTACATGGGTTTCTGGACTTACCGCTACTACTGCAGTAATTTCGATATTGGATTTGGAAACAAGCGCAGGCGGTAACGATTTTGGTTTAGATGATATTTCATTTGGGACACTTTCCACCTTTGTAGATCTTGTTTCGGCCGTCGGCACAGATGCACAAACTCCCTGTGTAAATACGCCAATAACAGACATCGTTTATTCTGTTGGAAGTAGTGCCTCCGGCCCCACAATTACCCCTGCATTACCTGCAGGTTTAACAAGCTCATTTAATGGAGTCTTATTTACTATTTCGGGTACGCCAACGGTAGCAGGCAACTATGCTTATACAGTTACAAATAGTACTAACTGTCCACAGCCTTCTTCTGCTACAGGTACAATCAATACGCTATCTCAAACAATTGCGCTTACTTCCGGAAGTGCGACAACAAATGTTTGCTATAATAGTCCGGTAAGCATTGGATATACACTTGGAGGCACTGCTACCGGAGCTACGGTTACAGGCTTACCTGCTACAGTTACAGGTGCTGTATCGGGAACTACGTATACCTTAAGTGGTACTCCTGTTGTGGCCGGCACTTATCCTTATACCATTACAACAACGGGAACTTGTACGCCGGTTACTGTTAACGGCATCCTTAAGGTTGAGTCGCCGATTATTACGCTTAATACAGCGAATGATAATCAAACGGTTTGTATCAATACTCCCATCACAAATATTCAATACACCATTGGGGGGACTGCTACAGGTGCTACTGTTACTAATTTGCCTGCAGGTCTTAGCTCCTCATTTACCAGCGGGACATTGTTTATAACCGGCAGCCCTTCAGCTTCAGGTACGTACACGGTGACTACCACTGGTGGAAGCTGTACACAAATCAGTGTACCCGGCTCAATTACGGTTACTCCCGCAGCAACACTTAGCCTAACTTCAGGAGCAGCAACCAATCCACAAACTGTTTGTATCAACACAGCAATTACAGATATTACCTATGCGGTAGGTAACGCAACGGGTGCTACGGTATCGGGCTTACCAACTTCACTCACCAGTGCATTTAATGCAGGTGTGTTAACCATCTCGGGTACTCCAACAACCGCCGGTGTGATCAATTATACTGTTACTACAACGGGTGGTTGTGGAACAGCTACTGCACCAGGCAGTATAACTGTGCAATCACAGACCATTACATTAAATGGTATCTCGTCTCCAACACTTTGTGTAAATACCCTTATGACAAACATTGTGTACACATTTGGAGGAACCGCATCCAGTGTGACTGTAACCGGGTTACCAGCTGCAGGCATAATCTACAATGTTTCTGGCAATACTATTACTATCAGTGGAACACCAACGGTATCTGGACCAATTCCTTATTCAATTACTTCATCGGGCAACTGCTCACAAGTAACTGCTTCGGGCACCATTAACGTACAACCTGCGGCTATCGGGGGCACCATTGCCTCTGTATCAACATGCGTTGGCGGTAGTGGTAATCTAAACCTTATTGGCCAGGTTGGCACCATCACACGGTGGGAGTATTCAACCAATTTAACAGGAACAGGGCCATGGACTCCGGTAACTAATAACACGGTTTCGCTAACATATGCCAATATCACTGTACCAACTCTTTACCGCGTGGTGATGACTAACGGCTGTGGACCTGTACCTTCTGCTTCGGCTCTGATAGGAATCCATAATTTATGGACCGGGGCCACGAGTATAGACTGGAATACCGCCAGTAACTGGTCAGATGGAATGTTGCCTTCTACTTCATGTGCTGATGTGACGATTCCATCTGTTCCGTCGGGTGGCCTGAGATTTCCAGTAATAGGATCTGGAACTGCCACCATCACCAACCTAATAATCCAGTCCGGGGCATCAGTAATAGTAAATAATGCTAATTTGCAAATAGCCGGAACAATTACAAATACCGGAGGAAGCTTTAATGTTACCAATGGTACGTTAACGCTCAATGGTTCAGTTGGGCAGAATATTGGCGGTACTACGTTTGTTTCTAATACGATTAAGAATCTTACGATCAGCAATCCAGGTGGAGTAACGATTTCCAATAGCGCCGGCAACTTAAATATTGCTGATGTCTTATCTTTTGGAGCCAGTAATTCTACCCTTCATACGAGTGACAACCTGGTGCTCTTATCTACTGCTACCGGAACTGCAAGGGTAGCTGATATAACAAATAATGGTCTCTACACCAACAATAAATTCGATGGGAATGTTACTGTTGAAAGATTTTATACGGCACGCAGAGCATGGCGCCTGGCAACTACACCTGTATCAGGCGGCGGGTCAATATTTGATACATGGCAAATTGGAGGAGGTACCAACTTCATTCCAAATAGAGGAACCTATGTTTCAGGGCGTACCGCTACAAGCCCAACCGGTGCAAATGGCCTGGACTGGACACCACTACAAAATTCTTCTCTAAAAGCAACCGTAAACCTTACCGAAGTATTAGACACGAAAATTGCTAAATTGTCGAAACTTGCTGCAGATACATCAGATAATATACCTTATTTTATCTTTGTACGGGGTGACAGACAGCCTATCAATTACAACTATCCAAACGTTAATACAACTACGTTGAGTGGAGCAGGAAAGCTTCAAACGGGAAGACAAACATTCCCCGCAAATGTCGCTCCTGCAGGATTTACCCTGATCGGTAATCCTTATGCAGCTCCCGTGAATTTCAATAAGCTAATACGTAATGGTCTCAGCAAACGCTTTTGGGTATGGGATCCATATCTGAATGTTGACCAGGGTGGTTACGTTGTAGTAGATGATTATGATGATGACAGCATTTACGTTATGACTCCCCCAAGTCCTGGACACATGAATGAGATCATACAATCTGGACAGGCATTCTTTGTAGAGACAGATTCCTCTAACGCGACGACGCCTTACCTTATGTTTGAAGAAAATTTCAAGTCCGATACAGGCATAAATCTAAAGGCCTTCCGTCCGGCAAGGGGTTTAAAACAATCGTTCCGTACTAACTTCTATCACTTAGATGCAAGTATGAATACTCAATTGCTGGATGGTGTGTATGCACAATTTGATGATCGCTTTAATAAAGCGGTGGATATGCAGGATGCGATAAAGATCAGCAATGTAAAAGAGATGATTGCTTTACAAAGAAACAATCGAACCTTGTCACTGGAAAGACGTCCGTTGATAACAAGTGAGGACACCTTATACCTGCGGCTAACTAAAACAACACAGCGAGGTTACCGTTTTGAATTCGAGCCAAACGGTTTTGATCCATTGCTCACTGCAACATTGGAAGACAGTTACACTGGTGCCAAAACACCATTGAGCACGCAAACCAGATCAGTCTTCGATTTCGCTATCAATGGCAATGCAGCGAGTGCTGCAGCAAACAGGTTCACGATCGTGTTTAAGCAAATTGCAGCAGGTCCGCTACCAGTTACTTTTAAGTCAGTGAGGGCATACCAACAGGCAGCAAATATTGCAGTGGATTGGACGGTGGAGAATGAGTTGAACGTGAGTAAATACGAGGTTGAGAAAAGCTCTGATGCAATCAATTTTGTAAAGGTGAATACCACCGCTGCTGTAGGCGCAAACCGCACCACTACTGATTATAAATGGATTGATCAAAATCCGGTAAGCGGCAATAACTATTATCGTATAAGAAGCGTTGATGCTGATGGTAAGTATGAATATACCAAAGTGGTATTAGTAAAGATCGAAGCGGCAGGTTCCGGCATCCGCATCTATCCAAACCCTGTAACAAATGGTATTATCGGGGTAGAATTTAAGAATATGGCGGATGGAATATACAACACAAGGTTGTTAAATTCTGTGGGTCAGACGATGTTGTTGAAACAGGTTAATCATGCTGCCGGCACATCCATGGAAAACATAACGCCTGATTATAAACTGGCCGCCGGCATATACCAACTGGAAGTAACTGCACCTGATAAAACTGTTAGGAATGTGAAGGTGATTGTCAAATAATTTTATAACATGAATTTTTAAACACTATTTACGAATTAAGTTTTTGAATAAAAAAAGATCAACATTATTAACGTGAATTACCTCGGCTGTTCCATCCTTAGTGGGGCAGCCTTTTTTTATCACCAGGTTTGTAAACACGAATTTTAAAGGCCCGATCCGATAGCGATCGGACTATACGAATTGGGAGTATGAAGTGAACCGTTTAGCGGTGGGAAGGAAAGTATCATCGGTCTGAATTGGGATTTTTTGGATGTAGGGATTACTGGATTTTATAAAATCAAAACGAGGAAGCAAGATGAAGAGGAAGTAAGATGAAATGAATGACGGGCCAATCGATTAGATACAACGATTAGATACAAGGTCGAAAATAACCACTCCAATCATCCAGAAATCCTAAAATCCAAATTCTGAATTGGGATTTTTTGGATGTAGGGATTACTGGATTTTATAAAATTAAAACGAGGAAGCAAGATGAAGAGGAAGTAAAATGAAAATGAATGACGGTAAAATTTATTAGATACAAGGACAATCGAAAACAACCAATCCAATCATCCAAGAATCCTAATCCAAATTCTGAATTGGGATTTTTTGGAAGTAGGGATTACTTGATTTTTTTTAGAAATTAACATTGTTGCCAGTGCACAACGAAAGAAATATTCAGTCATCATTGCAATGAACGATGACTGAATATTGAAGAGTAATTCAGATGAAATTTGTGCTTATTTATCCAGCTTAATTTCGCCCAGGTCTGTATTTTTATCTTCCACTACTTCCAGTGCGCTTACCTCTGCATTCTTGTAAGGCGCTTTAGCTGCCACTACAATTTTCCAGGTGCCGGGCTTTACTTCTAACTGGAAAGCGCCATCAGCACCAACCGCAGATTTTACTGTATCTGTCTCTTTAATTGCCAACACGGCTTCTGCTCCTTCAGCAGGAGTTACTTTACCACTTATTACTGGTGCAGCAACTTCTCTCATAGAAGAAAATCCCAGAATTGCCATTCCTGACAAACAAATACTTACAATTGTCTTTTTCATAATTACGATTTTTGATTATTAATGAATGATTGACAAGTAGCATTTTATTCATAATTATGATTGATTTGATTGCTGTATAATTTTTTGTTACCCGCCATCCAGCTTGGATAATTTAGCGAGTTTGTTCTCGTAGACAAGAACTATGCCATCGAAGAAAAAATGTGCACAAGTTAATTCTGCTCCGGCTGTTCTTTAACGTTAACTACAAATGTTTTCTAACATCAAATTAATGAGTGACCACGCCATTTTCCATAGAAAATCAGGGGTTTTTTCGTGCTCTTTTATCACTCAGCAGAATTACCTTTTTTTTGTTCAACGGACAGATACCATATTGAAAAAATTGTTTTAACCAAACAAATTCAACGCAGAAGTTCATGGTAATACACGATACAAATATGATCGTTTAGTTAGCGGCAGAGTATTGCCGGATGCCCAAAGCTGCAACTGCACAAGAGGGCGATGCAAGGCTGATGCAATGGAAAACAAATGCCTGGACAACAAATATTTTCTGTTGAAAGCAGGATTAATATATCATGAACGCCGGGAGCAAGTTTGCCGCCATCCCTATTACTCCTTTGCTATTTGCAGCCGGTTACAAGCCTTTGCAGCCGCTAATAGAATACGATATTTTTCCGTTACTTTTGCGTTCTCAAAAAAGAGGATAAGAAGGTACATGAAGAACATCAGAAATTTTTGCATTATTGCTCATATTGATCACGGGAAAAGCACATTGGCCGACCGTTTACTGGAGTTTACCCATACAATTGGCGAGCGGGATATGCAGGCCCAGGTGCTTGATGACATGGACCTCGAAAGAGAAAAAGGTATCACCATTAAAAGCCACGCCATCCAGATCAATTACAAATGGAAGGGCGTTGATTATGTATTTAACCTGATCGATACACCCGGCCATGTGGATTTTAGTTATGAAGTGAGCAGGGCCCTTGCTGCATGCGAAGGCGCTTTGTTGTTGGTGGATGCGTCTCAGGGTATACAGGCTCAAACTATTAGTAATCTTTACCTGGCGATTGATAATAATCTGGAGATCATTCCGGTGATCAATAAGATCGATATGGAGGGCGCCATGATCCCCGAAGTTACTGATCAGATAGTGGAGTTGATTGGTTGCAAACCTGAAGATATTTTATTGGCGAGTGGTAAGAGCGGCATCGGTATTGAAGAAATACTAACGGCTATCATTGATCGTATTCCTGCACCCACAGGTGATCCGGACGCACCCTTGCAGGCGCTGATATTTGATAGCGTGTATAATAGCTTTCGTGGTATTATTGTTTATTACCGTGTGTTCAATGGCACATTAAAAAAGAATGATAAAATTAAATTTAGCAATACTGGTCTTGAATATGGCGCTGATGAGGTAGGCATTTTAAAGCTTGGAATGGAGCCTAAAAATGAAGTGAGAGCGGGTGATGTGGGATATATTATTACGGGTATCAAAAATGCACGTGAGGTGAAAGTGGGAGATACCATTACTACTACAGTTAATGGATCAAATGAATCGATCAAGGGTTTCCAGGATGTGAAGCCAATGGTATTTGCTGGTATTTTTCCTGTGGAAACTGATGCATTTGAAGAGCTTCGTGATTGCATGGATAAACTACAATTGAATGATGCTTCGCTTACGTTTGAACTGGAAACATCGAAGGCCCTTGGCTTTGGATTTCGTTGTGGCTTTTTAGGAATGCTGCACATGGAAATAATCCAGGAGCGATTGGAAAGAGAATTTAATCAAACTGTAATAACTACCGTACCAAACGTAAGCTTTATTGCTACTACATCAAGAGACGAAGTTATTACCGTAAATAATCCGAGTGAGATGCCTGACCCTACCAGGATAGAAAAAATAGAGGAGCCGTTTATTAGGGCGCAAATGATCAGCAAGCCGGAATATATTGGAAATATAATGACGTTGTGCATCAGTAAAAGAGGTGTGTTGGTAAATCAGGGTTATCTAACACCTACAAGGGTAGAGCTTACTTTTGATATGCCGCTGACTGAAATTGTATTTGATTTTTATGATAAGCTAAAGAGCATGACGAGAGGTTATGCATCTTTTGATTACCACCCGATAGAATACAGGGTGAGCGATATTGTGAAGATGGATATTTTATTGAATGGAGAAAAAGTAGATGCTTTAAGTGCTTTGATACATAGGGCAAGGTCGCATGAATTTGGACGCAAACTTTGTGAAAAGCTGAAAGAATTGCTTCCCCGCCAACAGTTCCAGATCGCTATACAGGCCGCTATCGGCGCTAAAGTTGTAGCCAGGGAAAACATCAGTGCAATGCGTAAAGATGTGACCGCGAAATGTTATGGAGGCGATATTAGCCGTAAACGCAAATTGCTGGAGAAACAAAAAGAAGGAAAGAAAAGAATGAAGCAGATTGGCAATGTGGAAGTGCCGCAGGAAGCGTTTCTTGCCGTATTAAAATTGAATGATTAGTGGGTGTTAATAACACGAATTTTAAGGCACGAATTACACGAATTTTAATACACTAATTACACGAATTATTAAGGTACGAATTACACGAATTTAAAGCATTGATCAACCATCAAGGTAGGGATGAAAAGTAACTATTTTGAAAATGCATAATACTATTGAAGATGAAATTCTCCCCACACAATGTGCCTTCCCCTTCGGGGAAGGGTAGGGATGGGGCTAAATAATTTAGAAAACAAATAATTATCATGAGCGAATTTGAATTGAATCCTGATTTGAATATTGAAGTGATTGCCCGTTTCCTGGCGAAGGGCGAAGGGGCGCCTGTTACAGGCGATTCATATACTGTGCGGTTGTATGATAAAGATCTTTTTGATAATGAATTTTTAGGTGAAAGCGGGCTTGACAGCAACGGCTATGCTACGATCTCGTTTACACATGCTGCGTTTAGTAACGTTGCGAATATTGATACTTTCCCTGATTTATATTTTGCAGTTTTTAAAGATGGTGAAGCGATCTATAAAAGCAAAGTAATGGAAGATGTAGACCTTAGTACAATCGAAGAATATAAAAAAGGGGCCGGAGAAGTAATTGATCTTGGGACGTATCTTATTGAAGCGTGAGTTTAATTACACGAATTTTAAGTGCACGAATTACACGAATTAATCAATTTCAATTATACAACTTTTCATCGAAGAGCTTGATTGGAAGACTTAAAAAATATTGATCCGCCGCTGGCGGATTTTTCTTTGATGCGGTGGCAGCATCTGCCATTTTACAAAAAGAACTATGGGTGGGAAAAGCTAGAAAATTTGAAAAAATATAACACCGTCAGAAGTTAAATTCTCCTCACAAAATGTGCCTTCCCTTTGGGGGAAGGGTAGGGATGGGGCCAAACACTCTCCAAGGCTAAATTCTCCCCACAAAATGTGCCTTCCCCTTCGGGGAAGGGTGGGGATGGGGCTAATTATTCTGCAATCTTTCCTCCATTGTTTTCCCCTCCGCATCCTTAATCGGTTTTGGCACGGGTTCTTTACCTTCCTCTGTTACCTGGTTAAATACCTTTGCTATGTGAATCCATTTGCCATTCTTCCATTTAAAACCTTCATAGTCTCCGTCAGGAATATAGGTCCATTTTTTAGTGGGTTCATTTGTTTCTGATTCCAGGTGTTCGAAGATGATCATGCCAAGTTCATCATCATAAGTGAGCCTTGCGCCGGCATTCTTTTTATACTCCATAATGTAGCGGCTGACAACAGGCTTAGAAACAGAATCCTCTTCAAAACTAAAATGCCGGCCACCAAAAGTTGGTTCATCATTGCTGAAATTTAATACCTCGATGATCTTCCTGTTGCTGCGGATATTATTTTCATCGTAACCAAGCAATGTATAATAATTTTGATCACCACCGCGTGTTTGTATGATCCTGTAATACACTGCTCCGATCCATCCTTTGTTATTAGCGAATGTATCGGCGATGTTGATAGTAATATCAGATTTATCGATCAGCGGGTATAATTTCAATGAGCCGTCCGGGGTTCTCATTTGGATTGCGCCGTGCTGCCTCACCACGTTGTCGTTGATGACCATTTGCCAGGTAAAGATCCTGAAACTGCTATCCGGCGGGTATAGTTTCGAAATGGTCTGTAGTGAATCAAAAGGATAATAAAAAGAGTTGTTGATTTTCAATGCACGAACAAACATTTTTGTAAAAATGCTATCGGCATTAAAGCGGTTTTCCGATGAAATTCCCTGTATTAATTTGTTCGAATAAATTTTTAATGAATCTTCTTTCCGCTGCAGTGCCAGTTCGTTTGTTTTTGTGATCCTCTGCCCAAAGCTGGACAGGGTATTAATTGTGATCACAATAAATAAAAACAAGTTCTTCATGTTATAAAATTAGCTCAATCAATTTAGTCTCAAATGAACGATTTGAAATTTAACGAAAGGTTAGGCGGGGACAAGCCAATTAATAGAAATCAGGTCTGTTTACTACTGCACTCAATTACTTTATAAATGTGAATTTCTCACCAACCTGCCGCATCCACTCTATTGCCATTAACTCATGGCCCGCAGGCATTGGATGAATACCATCCCAGATCCAGTATTCGGCCGGGGCTTTAAGCAACGCCTTATTAAATGGCTGTTGAAATTCAACAAAAACCGCATTGAATTCTACACTTAATTTTTTTACTATGCCTCCACGCTTTGCTACTTCGGTTGAATATTCATCCCATTTTTCTTTGACTCTTCCCACCGGCAAAACAAACGGTTCACAAAGTACAAGTTGGATGTTGGGCAACAGCTGTCTTGTATGTTCAAGTAAAGCCCGATAGTCTGTTTCATAACGTTCTGCAGAAAAATTATTATTTCCGTTTATGAAAGCAGAAGTGTCATTGATACCAATTAAGATACTCAAAACGTCCGGCTTCAATTCGATCGTATCCGTTTGCCAGCGGGCTGTAAGATCTGTCACTTTATTTCCACTGATCCCCCTGTTAAGAAAGTGAAAGCCTTTTTCCGGAAAGTCATACCAAAGTTTGCTCGCAATGATGAACTGATACCCGTGTCCCATCACATGGTTCCAATCATCATTGCGTGTTCTGTTGCCATCAGTAATGGAATCTCCCTGGAATAAAAAAGTATAGTGCTCACCATCCTTATTCGCCAGGCGGGATTGTGCACTTAGGAATTCCGGGTAACCCGTAGCAATTGCAGCTAAGGCAACCGTCCCTTTTAAAAACTTCCGCCGGCTACTTGATTGGTCATTGCCCATGCTAAACATTTTTTGATAACTATAAAGGCCAGGTTAAAAGCCTGACAATTCGATGATTGCAGTAACCAGGTTGTTCCAGGTATACTTCTTTTTTTCTTCTATTAAATGTGGGAGAAAACGGGCTTCTCCCTGCTCGAAAAATTCTTCGATTTTGGCCGCAATTGAACTTGCGGTTGGTTCCGCTACCAGCCCTACTTTTCCATCGGGCACAAGCGCTTGCAAGCCGCCTACATTTGTTACTATCATTGGCTTTTCAAAATGATAGGCGAGGGGTGTAACTCCACTCTGTGTTGCGTTTCGATAAGGCTGCACTACAACATCTGCGGCGCAGAGGTAATATTTAACTTCTTTGTCCCGAATGAATTCCGTTCTCAGGATCAACTGGTTTTTCAAACCAAGATTTTCTATTTGTTCTAAATATGGTTTTGGATCATCATAGAATTCGCCCGCTATCAATAGTTGTATTTCTTTCGTTTGTTGTTTGTTGCTGAGCAATTTCATCGCATCCAGTAAAATATCCAGGCCTTTGTATTTGCGGATAAATCCGAAAAACAACATGATTGGTCCATCGCTCTCTATACCTAGGTGAAGCCGTGCTTCCTTACGGGAAACCTTTGTACCGAAATTATCATACAGCGGATGAGGGATATACCGGGAAGGCTTAGCCGCAGCAAAGTTTTTTAGATCGCTCAACACCTTTTCGCTCATTGTGATGAACGCATCAACAGGCTTTACAAAATACTTTGTGAACGGAACATCGAACAGCCTTTTTTCATGTGGAATAATATTATCTGCAATACATACAACCCTTGTATGTTTATTCCTTTTTACCTGCCGGAGAATGGTGCCAAGCGCAGGTCCCATGAACGGTAGCCAATAGCGCACCACAATAATATCTGGTCTTAAATTTTTAGTTCATTTCCAACAACGATCCAATTAAGTGGGTTGACGGAATTGACACGTGTATGAATATCCAGATCGCTGGGAGCTGGTTCGTTTGTATACTGTGAAGTGCCTGGAAACAGGAAGCCTGGGTATTGTAATGAAAAGCTATAGATGCTGACTTTATTTCCAAGCCGCATAAATTCCCTCGCAAGCCTTTCATTAAATGTAGCAATGCCGCCGCCCCGCAATGGATGAGCCGACCCAAGTATAACAATATTTTTATGTTGTGATGACAGTTTTAAAATTTGGGGTTTATGGTTTATTGTTTGGAGTTTGGTTTGCAGTTGTGAGTTTACGTTTAAGCGGTCGGCCATACAAACACAAAACATTAAACAATAAACACTAAACAAGAAAACAAACTACAAGTCCAATCCAATTTTTCTTTCAACCAGATAAAAATTTCTATCGGATGAATTACGTGCAATCATCTCTCCCAGAAAACCTGCTAAAAATAATTGTGTACCAATTACGATGGAAATAATGCCGACGTAAAATAGTGGCCTGTCGGTCATATTGAACTGTGAGAAGAAGATCTTTGCAATAAATAAATAGATCCATATAAACGTACCCGCCAGGAACACTATACTTCCCCATAGCCCGAAAATGTGCATCGGTTGTTTTCCAAATTTGCCCATGAACATGATGGAAGCAAGATCAAGAAATCCATTTACGAAACGGTTCCAGCCAAATTTGGTTACACCATATTTTCTCGGCCGGTGCTCTACCACTTTTTCTCCAATTTTCCTGAAGCCTGCCCACTTAGCAAGCACAGGGATATAGCGATGCATTTCACCGTATACTTCAATGCTTTTTACCACCTTTTTTTTATATGCTTTCAGGCCACAATTAAAGTCATGGAGCTGTATTCCGGATGCCCTGCTTGCCGTTGCGTTATATATTTTAGAGGGCAAATTCTTTGTAAGTTTATTATCAAAGCGTTTCTTTTTCCAGCCGCTAACCATATCATATCCTTCTTCAATGATCATTTTTCGCAGCCCCGGAATTTCATCAGGACTGTCCTGCATATCAGCATCCATAGTAATCACCACATTGCCGGTTGCTGCTTTAAACCCTTCATTCAATGCAGCGCTCTTGCCGTAATTGCGTTGAAATTTTATGCCACGGATATTGTCATTCTTCAGCCGGAGTTCTTCAATCACATCCCACGAATCATCGCTGCTACCATCATCCACCATGATCACTTCGTAGCTAAATTTATTTTCCTCCATTACTCTCTCAATCCATGCAGCCAGCTCAGGCAAAGATTCATCTTCATTGTAAAGTGGTACTATGATCGATATATCCATTTAAGTAATTTTTCTTTCCAACAGGGTACAAACTTAGTTGATTGTGTGTTTAGTTTCCGGTCATTTGTTCTATGGGCATCATCGTTGTGTCACTCCCTTGTACCGCATATCTTTATGGAACAGCCTTTCAATTTATAAATTCTTATTAGTTCCGGCAGTTCTTAAACGTTGGCCTAAAAACGCTGCGGTGATTGCTGTAATGATCGATCCAATTATCAGGTACCTGAAAACCGCTGAAGAGATCATAAGCGGCATGAACATCTTTCGCAACTGCTTTTCATTCTGTTCAATTTCATTAGGAAGATGATCGCCTGCTGAAACAATTAATTTACTATTCTCTGCAATTTTTGTATCTCTGAAATCAGTATTATAAGTAAAAAAAACAAAGGTGTACACGGCCATCAGCAACACTACTAACACAAAGGTTTTAAACCCTATGGAAAAGAAATTCTTAAAGTTTTTCTCAACAGGATCAGTACTCTTATAATAATCTACCAGGCTCCAAATAATCCCTAAAGAAAAAATGAGATAAACCAACAACTGGAAATAGCTTTCAATAGGGTTCTTCAATATATAAAAGGATAACAGCGAAGCAAGTATCATCAGCGCCCCCGTGATCAAACCTTTTTGTGCAGGTTTAGTTTGCTTCATGTTAATTTAAATAAATAGTGTTCCCGTTAATAATTCCTATTACTTTCCCCTTCATTTGCCTTCCGACAAAAGCAGAATTTTTAGATCGGGATTTTATATCCTTCTCTTCAAAAGTATAGCTGGTATCGGGGTCAAATAATGTAATGCAGGCAGCAGCTCCTTCGGCTATCGGGGGAATAGGAAGGCCAAAGATCGTGCGTGGTGCCACTGTCAAAACATCGATGAGATCATTGATGCTCCATTTGCTTTCCACCAGCGGCCAAACCACGCCAAACAATGTTTCGAGCCCAATCATTCCATTCTTGGCATATTCAAATTCACAAACCTTGCTATCATAATTTTGAGGAATATGATGCGATGCAATGCAATCAATTGTGCCATCTAACAAACCCTGCAATAATGCATCCCTATCTATCGCGGTTCGTAATGGCGGATTTACTTTCAGGTTAGTATCGTACTCCTGTAAATCCTCATCAGTAAAAAATAAGTGATAAGGAGTTACCGCACAGGTTACGCTTAAGCCGCCGGCTTTTGCCCTCTTGATATATTCAATATTTTTAGACGATGAAATACCTGTAAAATGTAATTTACTCTCCGCATAGCGGGCCAGCTTTATATCTCTCGCAACCATCAGTTCTTCTGCCATTGCAGGTTTACCAGGAAGTCCTAATTGCGTTGAAATAATACCTTCATTCATCAGCCCTGTGCCTCCAATACTTTTGTCATCCGGCAACTGTATTATAGTGCCTCCAATTGTTTTTACGTACTGCAAAGCTTTTAGCAATAAACCTCCATTCTGAATGGAACTAATACCATCACTGAATGCAATGGCGCCCGATTGATGCATATCATACATTTCTGCCAGTTCCTTTCCTTCAGCATTTTTAGTGACAGCGGCAATGGCATGAATATTCACACCTAATGACCTGGCTTTTTGAACAATGTATTCAACCTGTGATTTAGTGTACACCACGGGACTTGTGTTGGGCACAATCATCACATCGGTGAAGCCACCCGCCGCACCCGCTGCAGCACCAGATTCCAGCGTTTCACGGTATTCAAAACCAGGATCACAGAAATGAGCGAATGTATCCATCCATCCAATGCTCACGCACAAACCGCCTTGTTGAATAATTTGATCGGCCGTCTTTGTGATATCATCTTTGATGGAAGTAATAATTCCATTTTCAATTAAAATATCTTTTACTTGTCCGTTAAAAGGAGAGGGGGAATTTATGATAGTGGCTTGCCTGATTAAAACCGTCATGTATTAAAAAGTTGCGCTAAGTTACAATATGTTATGCTTTTTTAAAATTGAAAATTTCGCCTTGCTGTGATCGGTAAAATAATCAGCGGTTTATGAATGTGCACGCTGTAATAATTATTCCGCGAAAAAGATGGTAACGGATGCAATTGGGACTCACAATATGCCGGTTCCAACAAAAGGATTTTAACAATAACAGCAATAAAATTTCAGACTTTAAAAATTAAAAAAATCAATTACTTTTGCCATCCCTCAATTTTGCACATCTGTTTAAATAGAGATGACAAATAAAAAAATTTCGGGATGTAGCGCAGCCCGGTAGCGCACACGTCTGGGGGGCGTGGGGTCGCAAGTTCGAATCTTGTCATCCCGACAAATGAACCGTCTGGCGAATGGCTAGACGGTTTTTTATAAGCCTATCAAAAATTATTGGCCTCATTTTGTTTATATTTTACAAAGCCAAAAAGATCATAAATATTAAAGGTGAATAGCCATAAGTATTACTGTAAGAGGCTTGCACTTATCATCCGGAACATGATAGAAAAAAAATGGCCAGTCTACCGGCAGAATATCTATTCCCCGACCAAAAAAGAAAGGACAAAGTGATAGAAAAAATTTAAAAAAACATCGCTAAAGTGGAAATCAAACCTGACGACCTTGGTTTTGTAAAAGTTTGCTTGATAGTAATTCTACTTTGACATATTTAAAAAAATGTAGCTCACGGTTACGATAGTTTAATTATGGAACGAAAAAGATGCCATGAAAAAATACAGTACAAGTGAGTTCCGATAAACCGGAATTAGAATAACACAACGATGCCGC
>JBDSAP010000005.1:0-8634 GCA_039922055.1 Ferruginibacter sp. | reverse complement strand
AGGAATTTAAAGTTGATTTTAAATTGCAAGCCAGCTCCTCCACGCTTACAGAAGTAGTGGTAGCTGGAAAAAAGCAGGACAATGTTTTTAATAACAACCGCACCGGGAGCCAGGAAATAATTAACCGTACACAAATTGAACGCCTGCCCACAATCAACCGTTCACTACAGGATTTTACAAAGCTGGAGCCAAGTGCAAATGGTCTAAATATTGGTGGCCGCAGCAGTCAGTATAATAATGTAACGGTGGATGGCGCAAACTTCAATAACTCTTTTGGTCTTTCCGGAACTCTCGGCGGACAAACAGGTTCAGAGCCAATTAGTTTGGAAGCGATCGAACAGATACAGGTGAACATTGCGCCTTATGACGTAACACAGGGTGGCTTCTCGGGCGCAGGTATTAACAGTGTAACAAAAAGTGGTACCAATCAATTTAGAGGTTCGGTATATACTTACCTGAAAGGGCCTGGCACACAGGGATACAAAGTGGGTACACAAACCATTACCAAACCCGTTTTTGATTTTAATACAAGAGGCTTTTCCGTAGGTGGCCCGATAATAAAAGACAAATTATTTTTCTTTGTAAGTGGTGAACAGGTAAGACAAACAGCGCCTGCAACGAGTATATCTCCATCAGACGCAAGCCATACGCCAGGTGGTAATTATTCGCAGGCCAATGCAGATACGCTGGCTGCATTAAAAGCATTTCTGATGGATGGCTCTAAACACACAGGATGGAGCTATGATCCGGGAGAATTCCAGGGATATTCTTTCGAAACTAAAAGCGATAAAATAACGGCCAAGATCGATTGGAATATCAACACCAATAATACGCTTACAGTAAAATATAATTACCTGAAGTCTTCATCAGATCAGTTTGCAAGTACCAGCAGACCTGGCAGCGGACAAACCACCGGCGGGCAGCCAGGCACTACCGCTATACCTTTTTTCGGAAGCGGTTACCAGATAAATAACAATTTCAATATTGTTATCGCCGAATTAAATACAAGGTTCAGTAACAAGGCTTCCAACAAGCTCCAGGTTGGGTATACCGCACTAAGAGATTACCGTGCGCCGCATTCTTCAAGTGCTACTTTTCCTTTAGTGGATATTTTAAACGGAAATAATATTTACACCACGTTTGGGTACGAAATGTACACCTACAACAACAAACTAAACACAGATGTATTTCAGTTTGCCGACATCTTTAAATTTTATAAAGGAGCCCACGAATTAACTGTTGGAACGCAGGACTATTACAGGAAGTATGCGAATGCATTTGCTCCTGGCTACCAGGGTGTATACCAGTTTAATTCATTGACAGATTTTTACAACAGCGTAAATACCGGCGCTGCTAATGCAAAAAGTTATTACCTGCAATATTCAGCTTTGCCAGGAGGAGCGTTTCCATGGGCTTATGCAGGATCTACTGAATTAGGTTTATTTGCCCAGGATAAATGGCGGGCAAGTAAAAACTTTACACTTACCTACGGCTTGCGTGCTGATCTTACGATCTATAAACAAACCTTTACAGACAACCCTTATTTTAATGCCCTTACTTTTAAAAATGGCAGCTACGATATTGGTAAAGCGCCAAAAACAACTCCATTACTTTCACCAAGAGTTGGGTTTAACTGGGATGTAAAGGGAGACAGGAGCATACAGATCAGGGGCGGAGCAGGAATTTTTGCAGGGCCGCCACCATTTGTTTGGATAAGCAACCAGGCAAGTAACAATGGCATCCAGTTTGGATCTTTTACAAGGAGCACCCCACCAGCAACAACTCCTGTACCTACCCCAGGAAATCTTGTTGCGTTCAATCCTAATCCCACTGCTTATGTCCCCCCAGGTGGATCACCAAACTCTGCTTACAGCGTAGCATTAACGGATCATAATTTTAAATATCCTCAGGTTTTAAAATCAAGCCTGGCGATAGATAAAAAATTCGCTCATGATCTTATTGTTACCTTAGAAGGAACTTATTCTAAAGACATCAATGCGGTATATTATCAAAATATCAACCTAAATGAAACCAATGCATTTGCTTTGGGTGGTGCAGATAACAGGCAGCGTTTTTTAACCGTTGCAAATTCCAACAAGTACTATTCAGGCTCTACCCTGGCTAACCCCAATATCGGTAACGCTATCTTAATGAGCAATACCAGTAAAGGCTATTCGTACACATTAACAGGAAGGGTACAAAAAACTTACAGGAACTTTTTTGGAAGTGTTGCGTACACTTATAGCGCAGCAAAAAACACAGCAGAATTTGGAAGCACAGCTTCTTCGCTTTGGAGTGCAAGAGCAGTTGCAGCAGCAGATCCGAATGCCGATAACCTGGCGAATGCAGCATACTATCAGCCGCACCGTATCATCGCCTATGCTTCTTACAAACTCGTAACGGGTAAATACGCGTCTACTTCTATCGGTGCTATTTTTGAAGCATCTACCTCCGGCGTTTCGTCTTATGTTTATAATGGCGATTTGAATGGAGATGGCAACACGGGCAACGATTTAATTTACGTTCCAAGAAATGCAAGTGAGATCAATTTGGTAAAAGTTGGTTCGGGAGGTTTAGGTACTGGTACGGGTACTGCTACCAGCCCGGTTACTGATGCAAGAACTTCTGCACAGATATGGAACCAGCTCAACAATTTTATAAACCAGGATCATTACTTAAGTGGCCGCCGCGGTGAATATGCCCAGGCCAATGCGAACGTTGCTCCTTTCTACAAAAGACTTGATTTGAATATTACCGAAGACCTTTCCATAAAAACAGGAAAAGAAAGGCATACACTGCGCCTGACTTTGGACCTTGTGAATGCAGGAAATTTGTTTAATAAATATTGGGGAACTTATAAAACACCCAACCTGGCCAACTTCTTAAAATACGAAGGGTTGGCAGCAGATGGTAAAACACCAAGCTTCTCTATGACCTACCTGGATGATAAAAACCAGGTGCCACTTGTAAACAGCTTTAGAGATAACACGAATATTATCTCCCGCTGGCAAATGCAATTTGGTATAAGATATCTTTTTAACTAAGGATATATTTCAGTAGTAAATAAAAATGTCATGGCTTTTGTCATGACATTTTTATTTACAGGCACCTCCTTCGCCCGGCTGAATTAACAAATTCTTTTGATGGTATGATGACGGCCAGCTATTAATTTTCAAACAACTGTAATACATTGTGGCAATTACTAAAACACCGTCCTGTTGATTCAAAAGCTACTTCTATCATTTTACTCTTGTCTTGCAGTTGCGTTACCAACGCAGGCGCAGGAATTTATACTCTCCGGGAAAATAACCAATGCAAGATTGGAACCACTTGCTTATGCATCGATCAACGTAAAAGAGACGCAAACCGGCACCACTACCGACAATAACGGCAACTTCAAAATACAATTGGAAACTGGCAAATATGATGTGGCCATTTCTATGCTCGGTTATAAATCGCAGATAGTTACTGTTATCATCACTAAAGATTATGCGCTGAATGTTATACTGGAAGAAGATAAAAGCAAAACCCTCGGCGAGGTCCAGGTGGTGGGAACAAGAAAAGATCATGCAGAAGAAATTGTGAAAAATGTTATCCGCAATAAAGAGGCAATACTTCAGAATGCAGGCACTTTTAGTTGCAACATTTACATTAAGGCAACTGATGAAAACATTTTTACTCCCAAAGCAAAAAAGAAATCTGCTGACACGCTTACCAAACAACAAAGGGAATTAGCTGCAATGAATATGGCCGAAGTTTACCTGACGGCAGACCACGCACTTCCTGATAAAATAAAAGAAGAAAGAACCGCCGTAAAAATAAGGGGCAATAGTGAGAGTCTTTTTTACCTCACCACCACGGATGGTGATTTTAATTTTTATAAGAACCTGGTACAGTTGCCTTCTCTTTCGGCAATGCCGATGCTCTCACCTGTAAGCAACAGTGGGCTATTCGCTTATAAATACAAAACACTCAGGACTCGTAAAGAAAAAAACCGAACGATCTATACCATAAAAGTGACGCCGACAAAATTGGGTAACGCATTGGTGACAGGTGAAATGGAGATAATGGATAGTGCATGGGTGTTGCTTAGCTCACATTTTGAATTACCAAAATTTCACCTGATAGAGTACGATTATTTTTCTGTTGATCAGCAATACGAATGGGTAAATAATAAAGCATGGATGCCGGTGAGACAGGATTTTAATTATGTAACAAAAGCCGGCAAAAAATCTCAAAGCGGCAGAACAGTTGCGGTATTCAGCGATTACAATATCGACACCACCTTTTCAAAAAAACATTTTACTACTGAAATAAGTTCTACTGCGCAACAGGCCTATGAAAGAGATAGCAGCTTTTGGGAAACCATCCGTAAAGAACCACTCACTTCAAAAGAACTTGCATTCATCAATTATAAGGACAGTGTAAAAAGATCGCATACCGCGGTTGCATATCTCGATTCTGTCGACAAGTACAATAATAAGATAACCCTAAAAAAATTATTCATTGATGGGATTGATAACCATAACTGGCGAAAAGAACGGGTGATGATATTTGCTACTATTCCGGATCTATATCAGCCTTTGCAATTAGGTGGTGGCAGGATCGGTTATAATTTTTACCTGCATAAAATATATAAAAACAAAAAAGGTATTACACTCAATACAAGAACGAGTTACGGTATCAGGAACAAGGATGTACAGGGCGCTATTGCTTTTTGGAAATTATATAATCCGTTCAGCAGGGGAGCTTATTTTATAAATGTGGGGAGAGAGTTTGGGCAGATATTTGAAGGTGATGCATGGATCAATCAACTAAAACGAAGCAACATTTATTTAAAACAAGGTGTGGAGATTGGTCATAGTGTTGAGCTTTTAAATGGCCTTGTATTATATAATAAATTGGAGATGACTGCACGCAGCAGCGTAGCGGATTATAAAACAAATGACAAGCTGGATTCATCCGTAATTGGCCGTGGGCTTAGCAATAACCAGGCGATCCGCTTTGATGCTTACAATGCCTTTTACAATACTATCAGTCTTCAATACACGCCGCAACAAAAATATATAAGGGAACCAAAAGAGAAGATCATACTCGGGAGTAAATGGCCAACAGTTGGCGTTACCTGGAGAAAAGGTATACCACAGGTACTCGGCAGCAAAATCAATTTTGATTACCTCGAATTCGGTATTACGCAAAAACTAAAACTCGGACTTGCAGGTGAATCAAGATATTCCTTTATCAGCGGAAGTTTTTTAAGTCGCAAAGATCTGCGACTCGTAGATTATAAATTTATGCGACGCGGCGATCCATTGCTTTTCTCCAATCCAACGCTGAGCTTTCAATCACTGGATTCTACCTTCCCGGCATTCAGGCGTTTTTATGAAGGACATTACCTGCACCAGTTTCATGGATCAATCATTAACAAGATTCCTTTATTGAAAAAATTAAATTTATTGGAAGTAGCAGGTGGTGGAATTTTATATGTGCCCGAAAGAAATGTAAAATATGTGGAGTTGTTTTTCGGTGTAGAAAAAATAATCCGCTTCTGGCGTGAACGATATAAAATAGGCGGCTACATAGTAACAAGCGCCGCCAATAAATTCAGCAATCCAATTCAGTTTAAAATTGGCATCGAAGTTTTTAATAAAAGGAAGAATAGTTGGTACTGATTAATTAGCAAATGTGAAAATTACTTAATTGCTCAATGATGGCAAATTAGCAAATAGGACAATTTGAAAATGCTCAATTTAAAATCAAACAGCTTCTGTATTTATTGAGCTATTGAGCTATTAGGTCATTGAGCAATTATTTACCCCATCCCCATTTTAAAAAATCAGGAAACGCCCTTGCCCATGTTAGCACATCATGCCTGCCGTCTTTTAATTCAATGTATTTGATTGCATCATCCGCATAGCCCTTTTTCTTCAGCTCTTCAATTAAGCTTATAGTGTCGTCAATGGCATCGATTATTCCATTATTATTTCTGTCTGCGGTTTCATCTAATGTGCCTACTTCAAAAAAGAAACGCAGCCACGGGGCATAAACGCCTTCTCTTATTTGACGGTGCATAATGCGATCAGTAGCTTCATTAAAATCTTTATCCGATTGATCTCTATCTCTCCACCAGAATGATCCACTAAATACACCGCACTTAACAAATTCATTCGGATTATTCCAAACAATATCCATTGCACTCAGGCCGCCCAAAGAAAAGCCGGCAAAGGATTTTTCTTTAAATGAAATTACACTGTATGTTTCCCTGATAAATGGTAGTAACTCTTCAAATATAAATCTGCTGTATGCAAGCGCTGTTGTACCCCGTCCTTTATAATCTAATATTCTGGAAGTACCATACTCATTCCTGCGATCAGCCGAGCAATGCAATCCAATACATAACAGCGGACTGATCTCATTATGGCGATATAAATTTTCAAGAATCTCCTCAAACTTCATGGTAACAAGATCCTGCCCATCGTTTATCAGGAGTAAGTTTATGTCGGAATGATTGATCCCATCAATGGGTAGATAACAGTCTACTTTCAATTCTCTTTTTAGGAACTTAGAATTAAGAATATGGTTATTAGTGGTAATCCCTGGTTTAGTCTCAAGCGGCATATAATGTCAAAATTAAGAAAACCAGATGAAAGACGGTGTTGGGTAGAGGGTGTAGTGTGTAAGGCCGGCCTTATGTTCTTTCTGCTGGGGCACTATACCTTAATCCTTTCACCGTCTAATTCCAAACCCAAAACCCCAAACCTTACACCTCACACCGTCTAACTCCAAACCTTAAACCCTAAACCCTACACCTTCCACCGTCTAACTAAATTTGGATAATTAGGCCGTAAAAAATATATTTGAATACAGTAATCTCCAGTTCACATTTTCACCAATCAATTCATTTCATCACAAAAATATTTTATGAAAAAAATCGGCATCTTACATGGAAAGGAAAGAAGCTTTCCGGAAGCATTCGTTGCAAGGGTAAACAGTAAAAATGTGGAAGGTATCATTGCTGAACCCGTTTATATTACAAAGGTTGCCCAGGGTGAGAGCAGTGGTTATTCAGTGATCATCGATCGCATATCGCAGGACGTACCATTTTACCGGGCCTATTTAAAAAATGCTGCATTGTGCGGCACCGCTGTTATCAATAATCCATTCTGGTGGAGTGCAGATGAAAAGTTTTTCAACAATTGCCTGGCAACGAAAATTAATGTGCCTGTTCCTAAAACGGTGATCTTGCCATCAAGGGATTTACCTGTTGATACCACCAACGACTCGTTCAGCAACCTGGCCTATCCCCTCGATTGGGAAAGTACTTTTAATTACATTGGCTTTCCCGCCTACATGAAGCCATTTGCCGGCGGCGGATGGAAGAGCGTATATAAAGTAAGTGACATGGATGATTTTTTTGAGAAGCATGGAGAGACCGCCGAGCTGGTGATGATGCTACAGGAAGAGATCGTATTTGAAGAGTATTATCGCTGCTATTGTATTGGCGGAAAGTATGTCCGCATTATGAGTTATGAGCCCCGCAATCCTCACCAGCTGCGGTATGTGGCCGACTTTAAACCATCAGAAGAAAAGTTGCAAATGATGACGGATATTGTGTTACGCATCAATCATTATTTGGGCTACGATTTCAATACGGTTGAACTTGCATTGAGAGATGGCGTACCTTATGCGATTGATTTTTGCAACCCTGCTCCCGATGCCGAAAAAACCAGCGTGGGTGAAGAAAATTTTGAGTGGGTGGTTGAAACAGCGGCAAATTATGCGATAGAAAAAGCACAGGCGCAAATCGATGGCCAGGATAATTTAACCTGGGGAGAATATGTAAAGCGAAGTGCATGCGGGCAAATACTTTATTAAATAATTGCTGTAATTAAGAGAATAGTTTTTGTCCGAACATGTGTTTTTAATAGCAGCATCGTTGCATCGCCCTCTTGTACAATTACAGCCCTGGGCAACAAACAAAATGCGGCGGGTTGAACACTTATAAATTCCTTAGCCGGCAGCCTGGCGTCGCATGCTGACGTAATAAGAAATGAAAAATTATTTAACCATACAAAACGAAGACTTAAGTGAAGTAAAAGTAGAGGAGCCAGAGAGCCCTTATGGATTTACCTATGCCGATTATTTAACCTGGAATTATAAGGAAAGAATAGAACTGATCAAAGGTAAAATCTTTAAAATGAGTCCGGCGCCGACATTTGCACACCAGATAATTTTAGGAAATTTTGCAAAAGAAATTTTAAATTTTTTAGAGAACAAAGATTGTAAATGTTTGCTTGCGCCTACTGATGTAAGACTAAAAGGCAAACCTTTCCGAAAGAATAAATTAAGAGATGATGAAATTACAACAGTGGTACAGCCGGATATAATTGTGGTATGCGATCAGGAAAAATTAAAAGATAATCGAAGCGTGGATGGAGCGCCGGAATTGATTATAGAAATATTAAGCCCCGGTAATACCAAGATTGAAACCAAATACAAATTTGATTTGTATGAAGAAAATGGCGTGCTTGAATATTGGGTAGTTTATCCTGAGTACAAGCAAATTTATGTGTACCTGTTGAATGAAAAGGAGGAATATGGCAAACCAAATATTTATGAAGCAAATGAGAATAT
>JBDSAP010000004.1:0-12277 GCA_039922055.1 Ferruginibacter sp. | reverse complement strand
CAAAAAAATCCAGGACTTACTTCGCCATTTCCTTCAAAGCTATGCACCTTGATATTACGTATTTTTTGCTCTTTTAAAGTTGATCTTTCTGTTTCAGCCTGGCGGGGGCTTATAATATCTTTATAATAATATTGTGCAATGTTAGAAGAAGTAACGAGGGTAAGTAATGTGAAAGTGATCAACACTGGTTTTATAATATTGGCTGTTTTCATCCTTAAAAATAAGATAGTTGAAAGTTTGAGAAATAATTAGTGTTGTTATATTTTAATATCATTCGAAATAACATTGTTTTACTTTAATTGTTGCTTCAAATTTGGACCTTATAGTTAAATTTAGCCATTAAAATCTTAATTTATCCTAAAAGTGACTACCCTGTTTTTTTGGACTATTTTTAACAAAATTCTTTTCGAGTGAGTCATTTAAAAGAAAGGTCAGATAAAGATTGTTTGAATTGTAATGCCCGGCTTCATGGAACTTATTGTCACATTTGCGGACAGGAAAATATTGAACCAAAGGAAAGTTTTTGGCACCTGGTTACTCATTTTTTTTATGATATTACCCATTTCGACGGGAAGTTTTTCAGCACTTTGAAGTATTTGATCTGGCGGCCCGGATTTTTGCCGGCCGAATATGCAAGAGGCAAGCGTGCATCGTACCTCAATCCCATTCGCATGTATGTGTTTACTTCGGCGTTTTTCTTCCTTATCTTTTTTTCGTTTATACAACCAAAAGAAGAAGTAGTGGTAGTGAAGAAGAAAAAGCCGGTTAGCACCATACTTAAAAAACTCGAAAAAGACAGAGGTCAGCAACTCGCAGAATTGAAAAAAGAAAATGACACCACAGCGATACGGGAATTAAACAGGTACTTAAAGCTTATTAATGATGATATCGATTCGCTAAAAAGAGATTCTACCACGTTAGGTCGTCTAAAAACTTATAACAACAATTTTGTTATGATCGGACTTTGGACCGATAAATATCCGAACAGGAGAAAGTACGATTCTATTCAGCAAGCGCTTCCGCCGGAAAACAGGGACTCGTATATTGGCAGAGCTATAAAGTATAAAACATTTGAGTTAAATGAAAAATATAAAAGTAACAGTGATGGAGCCTCAAGGGCACTTAAAGAAAATTTCTTTCATCACTTTCCACAAATGCTCTTTATATCATTGCCACTTTTTGCGCTTATTTTAAGGCTGTTGTATGTTCGTCGAAAGGAATTCTACTATGTGAATCACCTGATATTTACCTTGCATTTTTATATTTTTACTTTTATCACCATGCTGGTAATTTTCTCTTTATCAAAGATGAGCGTCATGTTGAATTGGAATTTCTTAAGTATCGTAGGAGGGGTGATCATGATGGCAATTTTTTTCTACTTATATAAATCTATGCGAAATTTTTATGGACAACGAAGGGCTAAAACTATCGTGAAATTCCTGGCGCTTAATTTCCTGTTTTTATTTGTGCAGATATTCTTGTCTATTTCATTTTTTATCTATTCATTATTTCTACTCTAATAATTTAGTATGTCAACAACAGAACCGGGCAGCAGTTTTGAAAGGCTGATTAAGATCATGGATGAACTGAGAGAGAAATGCCCCTGGGATAAAGTTCAAACCATCGAAACACTTCGCCAACTCACTATAGAAGAAACCTATGAATTAACAGATGCAATCACAGATAAAGATTGGAAAGGTATCAAAGAAGAGCTGGGAGACATTTTATTGCACATTGTTTTTTATGCCAAAATAGGACAGGAGCAACAGCAATTTACGCTTGATGAAGTGATCAACGGAGTTTGTGAAAAACTTATTTTTCGTCATCCGCATATTTACGGTGAGGTAAAGGTGAATGATGCGGAGGATGTAAAGCGAAACTGGGAAAGTCTTAAAATAAAGGAAGGCAAAAAATCTATTCTTGCAGGTGTTCCTAAATCTCTGCCAGCTACCGTAAAGGCCATGCGATTGCAGGAAAAGGCGAAGCAGGTAGGTTTTGAATGGGAAAATAAGGAGCAGGTGTGGGCGAAGGTGGAAGAAGAAAAAGAAGAACTCTTTGAAGCCATTGCTAAAGGTAATTCCAACGACATTGAAGATGAATTGGGAGATGTATTTTTCTCATTGATAAACTTTGCAAGGTTTTTGCAGTTAGATGCAGAAAATGCACTGGAACGCACTAACAAAAAATTTATTGAGCGCTTCACCAAAATGGAAGAGGCTGCATTAACAACAGGTAAGGCCCTGCAGGAAATGACCCTCGAAGAAATGGATGATATCTGGAATAAAATAAAGCGATCCTAATATAGACGACCTCACGCTGCGGTTTGCGGCAAATTAATTTTCAAAATTGCAAAAAGGATATTCACTCAAACAATTTTTGTTAAGGAACAGTTATCTATTGGTAACTGCAGCCTGGCTTGTTACGATCTCTTTTATTATCGACAACTATCTCTCTGGAAATGCGTCTCCAAAAACTGTTGGCAAAAATATTACTGCCCATCTTGCGGAACAGGAAAATGATTTTGATAAGCTTACCGCAGATACCGTATTAATAGATAAGCTTGCAAATAACGGTTACGAAGAAGAAACCATTCAGCAGCTTACCAACAAAAAATATTATCTATTTCTGTACACTCAAAATAGTGTAGGTACCTACAACCTGGTGTTTTGGAGCACCCAGGTAATAGAGCCACTCGGCTCTGTTTCTATAATGCAGGGAAAAACCGGCTTTATACAATTATCGAATGGCTATTATGTATGGCGAAAGAATACTTATAATGGCATTACTGCCATTGCACTCATCCCCATTAAATGGAATTATGCAATTACAAATGAGTACCTGAGGAATACTTTTACGATTGGCAGCGATATTGAACAAGCCTATTCTATTACCAGCGATGAAAATTATATTATTATCAAATCAAGAGAAGGCAATTATCTTTTTTCTCTTGAACCAAAATCCTTACTACTTTCGCCGCCTAATAATTTTGTAGCCTCCATACTTCGGCTGGTTGCGGCATTTATTGTATTGATCTTTGTTCATTTTGTTGCTACGTATCTTGTTGTAAAGAGTTTTTTTAAGGGTGTTTCTTTTTTGATATTGGTTGTAACGCTCCTCAGGATTATCAGTTACTACTTTCCCATTCCTGTTAACTTCAGGCAATTCGAGTTGTTTGATCCGAGTGTTTACGGTTCCAATATTGTGTTGCGTTCCCTTGGCGACCTGCTGATAAATGCGATCTTGTTTTTGTGGATCGTTCTTTTTGTACGGCACTATATACAGGATAAAAAAGTTAAACTACCTGCAACACAAGGAATAAAAAGATGGGTCATCATACTTGCTGGTACATTGGTGTTGATGCTATCAACTTTTGTGGCCGGCCATGTAATAAGGTCGATGATCGCTGATGGAAAAATACCTTTTGATGTGATCAATTTCTTTACGCTCAACGGATATAGCATTGTAGGATTTTTTGTATTGGGTTGCCTCGCCATCAGCTATTTTTTTCTTACTCAAATAGTTATCTACCTGCTACAGCCATTGTTACCAAGGAATATACTGGGGTTAGTACTGTTTATTACCGTGACGGGCTTATTGGTATTAACCTTTCGTATAGAGAGCCCCGATGCAGTGTTTGAACTATACCTGCTGATATGGATGTTGATCTATCTGTTGCTGCTCAATAACAAGCATTTTTTTCTACTGGCATCTGAGATCATTTCATCCCGGCTTATTTTCTGGCTCTTCTTCTTTTCGTTGTCAATAGCATTTATCATCATTGTAGAAAATGGCAATAAAGAAATTGAAGTACGTAAAGGCTATGCTACCGCGCTTTCAACAAAGGCTGATCCTTCCAGCGAAAAATTAATGAATACGGTGCTCACTGATTTCAGGAGTGAGGCATTAGCGCCGTTATTTGATCAATTTAAAAAAGGTGAGACCAACAAAATATTAAAGGATAGTTTATTGAATGATAATTTCACTGGTTATCTTAACAAGTATGATACGAGGATATTCACTTTCGATAATAGTGAAGTTCCGCTATACAATGAAGATTCCACCACTTTCAACACGCTCAATACAATTTTAAAAACGCAGGGTAAGCCGACGGGAATAGAAGATCTTTTTTACTATGATGTATCCTACGACCGGTTTAACTATATCAGTAAAAAGGATATTTCAGATTCTGCAGGAAAAGTTTTAGGCTATATTTTTATTTTAGCAAGCCCTAAAAGATATAAGATAGATGCATTATACCCCGAGTTGTTTTTAAAAGGCTACAACAATTCAATAGAAAACTCGCAGGTATATTCCTATGCTGTTTACAACAAGCTCAAGCTCGTAACGAGTCACAATGATTATTCATTTCCGCTTCAGCTTACACCGGCCCAATTGCCCATGACCGACTTTAGAACCATCCACAAAAAAGGATACGATGAGTTATGGTATAAGGCAGGCCCGGACAAAGCAGTGATCATTGCAAAGCAGGATAATTTTTTTATTGAGGCCACTACTTTATTCTCCTACCTGTTCTGTTCTTTCTTGTTGGTCACTTCTATCTTTTGGGTATTAAATGCGATTATACGCTCACGGTTGCGATGGAGTGAGATGAGGACGTACTGGCAAATGAGTATTCGCAACCAGGTACATAGTACCATCATCTTCATCAGCCTGTTATCCTTTTTGGTGGTGGGGTTGGCAACCATCTTGTTTTTTGTTGATCGTTACCACAATAATAACAGGGAAAAATTGAGCCGTACTATTCGGGTGATGCAAAACGAAGTACGCAATTCCCTTACTGACCTGATTGTTTTTGATGATGTGATAAAAGTATATGATGAAGGCTACAGAGAGAAGCTTGATCAAACCATTGCCAGGATTTCAGAAGTGCATGCGGTTGATATTAACCTCTACGATTTGGACGGTAACCTGAGGGCCTCCTCACTTCCGCTGCCTTATAATAAAGGTATTGTTAGCAATAAAATGGATCCCGTTGCTTATTACCATTTGAATAATTTGAAAGAGATACAATTCTTCAAACAGGAAACGATCGGTACCTTAAAATATCTAAGCAATTATGTGCCGGTTATTGATGAATCGGGCCGTGAGTATGCATTTCTCAACATTCCTTATTTTACTTCACAAACAAAGTTGCGCCAGGAGATATCTAACTTTTTAGTGGCCATCATTAACCTGAATGCGTTCATCTTTTTAATCGCGGGCATTGTTGCCTTCTTTATCACCAATCGCATTACGCGTTCATTTTCTTTTATCAGCAATAAAATGAAAGAGGTGAACCTTGGTAAAATGAATGAAGCCATTGTGTGGAACCGGCGTGATGAAATAGGAGAGCTGGTGAAGGAATATAACAAGATGGTAGGCAAGCTGGATGATAGTGCGGCGGCGCTTGCTAAAAGTGAAAGAGAAGGCGCATGGCGTGAAATGGCCAGGCAGGTGGCCCATGAGATTAAAAATCCGCTTACACCCATGAAGCTAAGTTTGCAGTACCTGCAAAAGGCAATTGATGCTAATACCGGTAATGTGTACGAGCTTACCAAAAGTGTGGCAAGAACGCTGGTGGAGCAAATTGATCACCTTAGCCAGATAGCGGGAGAGTTCTCCCAATTTGCAAACATTGGTAATCCAAGGAATGAAACGTTTGATTTGAATGAATCATTGCGACAACTAATGCAACTGCACTCTATGGAAGATAACCTGGAACTGGAGTGGAAACCCGTCAGCAGCCCGGTAATGATCCATGCAGACAGAACGCATATCAATCGGCTTTTCACCAATCTTATCCGAAATGCATTGCAGGCAATACCGGAGGGACAAAGGGCGCATCTCATCATCGAAGAATCAATCTCGGGGCATAAAGTTTTAGTGACGGTTACAGATAATGGCACTGGCATACCTGTTGACCTGCGATCTAAAATTTTCACACCGAATTTTACTACAAAAACCTCCGGTACGGGTTTAGGTCTTGCAATGTGTAAAAGTATTGTGGAGCAGAGTAAAGGCAATATTTGGTTCGAAACAGAAACCGGAAGAGGTTCTGTTTTCTTCGTTGAGTTGCCACTGATAGGCCTTAGATTTTCTTAAGTTGCCTTCGGGTTAATAAAAAGGATTCGAGTTCCTGTAAGCTAAAACTGCTCAGGTTTCTTTCTTTTGTGAGCATTGCTTTTTGAGCAACCATTACTCCATATTGGATATCAGCAAACCCATGTACACTATGTGCATCAGGATCAATAGAGATCAATACATTTTTTTTAAGCGCATAATCCAAATGCCGCCAATCAATATCAAGGCGGTTGGGGTGAGCGTTCAATTCTATAACCACCTGGTTGGCTGCACATGCATCAATAATCTTCCTATGGTCAACAGGATAACCGCGGCGGCTTAAAAGCAGCCTGCCCGTCATGTGTCCCAATATAGTAGTGTATGGGTTTTCAATTGCATTTATCAGTCGTAACATTGCCTTTTCTTCATTCATTTTCAAATTAGAGTGAATCGAGGCAATTACCAGATCAAAAGTTGCCAGCACAGCATTGGGGTAATCCAGGCTGCCGTCGTTTAGTATATCACTCTCAATACTTTTAAAAATTTTGAATGGCGCCAGCTTTGTATTTAACTCATCAATAAGAATGTGCTGTTCTTTAATCCTTTCAACTTCCAGTCCGTGGGCATAAAATGCAGTCTTGCTATGATCGCTGATCACGAGATATTCCAGGCCTTTGGCAATAGCGCCATTTGCCATTTCTTCCAATGTATTTCCACCATCGCTCCAGTTACTGTGGCTGTGTATGATCCCTTTAATATCTGAAGGCTGTAACAGTGATGGCAACGGTTCGTGTTTAGCTTTTTCGATAACGTCAATATTCTCTCTTTGACATGCAGGAATATAGTTGATGCCAGCAGCAATAAAAATGTCTTCATCGTTGTTGCAGGCATTGTAATCAATAGCGCCAAATTGCGTTACAAATGCGGAGGCAAATTCTGGCGAGCAACCTTTTATAAAAGCCTGTTTTATAAAAGAATTTTGATCGCAACTGTATAAACGAAACCGCAATCCTGTTCCTGATTTGTACAATAGCTCATCATCAATTTTTTCCTGTAGTTTAAAATCATCAATGGTTGTTATTTTATTTTCGATATTGTCAATCGTATCATCGATCACTATTTCCATTTCAGAAATAATTTCCAACTGTCTTTTATATGATCCCGTAAGAGCAATTTTATTTTCACCAAAGAGTTCAATAAAAAAGTTTTTGATCGTTTCTTCCATCGGTTTTATTTGCGCAAACAAAAAACTTCCTTTGCTTTTCAAATAATATTCGATGGTTTCAATTACATTTTGTTGCGTCTTTTCACCAAAGCCTTTAAATAATTTTAACCTGTTTTCTTCGCAGGCATATAATAATTCGCCGATGGTTTCTATTTCCATTTCTTTCCAAATAGTAGAAATTTTTTTAGGGCCGATGCCTTTTATTTTCAACATTTCCATTACACCCGGCGGTGTTTTTTCTATGATCTCATTCAACTGTTTTAACTCGCCGGTCTGTAATAATTCTATCACCTTTTTGCCTGTCGACTCTCCAATACCCCTGATAGAAAATAATTTATCAGCCGGTGTTTCACTTAATTGAATAGGTAATTTTTCAATAGTAAAAGCAGCGCTTGCATACGATTTTGCTTTAAAGCTATTCTCATTGTGTATATCCATCAATTTGGCTAAGAGTGAGAAGGAGTCTGCTATTTGGTAGTTGTCCATAATTTAAAAATAGTAAATAAAGGAGAGAGTAAAAAGAACAAGAAGTAAAAAAAAGTGGGAGATTATCGACGATGATAGGATGTTACATGCAAGCATTCATTAAATAAAAAGTCCCGGCAATTTGCCAGGACTTTAGTATTAGTTTCGCTTTCAAAAAAGCAAAGCTTACTTCTTTTTAGGAGCAGCTTTTTTAGCTGGTGCAGCTTTCTTTGCAGGAGCAGCTTTTTTAGCTGGAGCAGCTTTTTTTGCAGGAGCAGCTTTTTTAGCTGGTGCAGCTTTCTTAGCTGGTGCAGCCTTTTTAGCTGGTGCAGCTTTTTTTGCAGGAGCAGCTTTTTTTGCAGCTTTTTTTGCAGTTGCCATGTTCTTTAAAATTTAATTGGTTAGTAAATAATACTTAAAAGTAAAAATATTTTTTTACCTGCCAAAAAAAACTTTAATTCCTACGCTGTTGCTTCGATAGCTTTTACTGAAATATAACTCTTGTCGCCTCTTCCTTTTTTAAATTCTACAACACCATCTGTTAATGCAAAAATTGTAAAATCTTTTCCAAGACCAACATTTTTTCCAGGATGATAAACAGTACCTCTTTGACGAACAATAATATTTCCCGCAATGGCTGGTTGACCGCCATAAATTTTCACACCTAATCTTTTGCTTTGTGAGTCTCTGCCGTTCTTAACCGAGCCTTCACCTTTTTTATGAGCCATCTTATTTAGTTTATAATTTTATAAGTTTATAATTGATCAGTTCATAAAACAATTTGTGCAATGTTTTATACTTTTCAATCCTTCAACTAACTATGCGATTTCTGTTACTTTGATCTGCGTATAGTGAGTACGGTGACCATGCTTTTTACGAAAGCCTTTTCTTCTTTTCATTTTAAAAGCAATCACCTTGTCACCTTGTACAAGGTCAGCGATGATCTCTGCTTTTACTACTGCTTTTACATCAGCGCCAAAGGCAACTGTTCCGGAATTATCTGTCATTAAAACTTCAGAAAATTCTACTGCATCTCCGCTTTTGCCAGCGATGTGTGGTACGTACAGGCTATCACCTGCCTTCACTTTAAATTGCTGACCTGCTATTTTTACTACTGCTAACATATAACCAAAATTTAGGACGGCAAAGGTAAGGGTTTTCGGATTAATTAGAAGAATTTATGGCAGTGATTTTTGGCTAAAGAACGCTAAAAACTGAGGGTAAGCAGGTTTTTCGTGCAAATTTAAGGTTCTGATCCTAAAAACAGGGGCCGGTAATCTTAAATTGTAAAGGCATTATATTCGCTTTTTATATGCGATACCTATTTTTCCTCTTACGGGCAGTGTTTTCCATATATGGTTTTTTCATGTTCGTGATCATAATGCTGCTGCTTTTTCCCTTTGTTATTATTGCCTCTTTTTTCGGAAAGGTCAAAGGAGGGAACATAATATATAATATTTGCCAGGGCTGGGCAGATTGCATAATGGTTTTTTGGGGAATGCGTCATCGGAATTATTATGAAGTACCGCACGATTTTGGCAAGCAATACGTATTTGTATTTAATCATATTTCTTATATGGATATCCCTATTTTGATGAAGGCCATTCGTAAACAACATTTTAGGATTCTCGGAAAAGCGGAGATGGCAAAGATCCCTGTGTTCGGCTTTTTTTATAGGAATGCAGTAGTAATGGTAGAGAGGGACAGTCCTGAAAAAAGAGCCAGAAGTGTACAGAAATTAAAAGCAGTTATACGCAAAGGGATATCAGTAGTAATTGCGCCAGAGGGTACCTTTAACATGACTCACCAACCCTTAAAAGAATTCTATGATGGTGCCTTTAAAATTGCAATAGAAACAAATACACCTATTAAGCCAATCTTGTTTTTAGATACTTATGACCGGCTGAATTATAAAAGTATTTTCACTTTGACACCAGGTAAGTCAAGGGCCATATACCTGGAAGAGATCAGTGTAAAAGGACTCTCCTCAAAAGATGTAAAAGATTTGAAGGACAAGGTTTATAAATTGATGGAGCAAAAACTAATAGACTATAAAGCAAGGTGGATATCAACAGCGCCAAATAGTGAAGTATAAATTTTCATGACGGATCCGAATCAAATAATTTTTCCTGGTATTGTTTTAGAGAAAGCAAACTCAACTTTCGCTGATGTAATCATTCCCCTTGCACTGCCTAATACTTATACTTATTCTGTGCCGGCAATCTTTGCAGACAAGATCAAGTTGGGTTGTAGGGTGGAGATAGTACTGGGAAAAAATAAAAGATATGCCGGTATAATAAAAACGATTAGCACTGAATCGCCGCCTTATCCTACAAAAGAAATAATAAACGTACTGGATGACGAGCCGGTGATATACCAGCAGCAACTGCAACTATGGAAATGGATGAGTGAATACTATATGTGCAGCGAAGGTGAGGTGATGGCGGCGGCACTGCCTGCGCATTTTAAATTAAGCAGCGAAACCATCCTGTTATTTAATGAAGAATATGGAGACGATTTTAGCGCCTTGGGTGATGACGAGTATGTGGTGGCTGAAGCCTTATTGATAAAGAAGCAACTTAATCTTTCCGAGGTACAGGAGATATTAGATGTGACGCATGCATACCCGGTAGTGAAAAAGCTGATTGATAAAAAAGTGTGTATCGTATGGGAATCATTGAGTGAACGATACAAGGCTAAAACAGAGAACATTGTTTTATTGAACCCTGCTTATGAAAATGATACCGCCCTTAGTGAGTTATTGAACAACTGGCCAAATGCTCCTAAGCAGATGGAATTATTATTGAGTTATTTACATTTATTAAAAACAGAGGGCGAAGTTTTACAAACAACACTTTTAAAAAAATCCGGAGCTTCCGTTGCACAGCTAAAAGGGCTTACGGATAAAGGTGTATTGCTGGTAAGCAAGCGAAATGTTGATCGTGTAAAGACATTGCCGAAGTTAACGGAGGTCAATTTTGAACTGAGCCCTGCACAGCAAGTCGCTTTGCAGCAGGTTGAAAAAAGTTTTGAAGATAGGAATGTTTGTTTGCTGCACGGAGTAACAAGTAGTGGTAAAACCCAGGTTTATATCAAGCTGATAGAAGCATATCACCAGCAGGGTCTCCAGGTATTATATCTATTGCCCGAGATAGCGCTTACTGCGCAAATGATCCGCAGGTTGCAAATACATTTTGGTGGTCACATTGCCATTTACCATTCTAAGTTTAGTAATAATGAACGGGTAGAATTATGGAACAAAATTAAAACGGGCGAAACAAGGATTGTGCTTGGTGCAAGAAGCGCCTTGCTGCTGCCCTTTAAAAACCTTGGGTTGATAATTGTAGATGAAGAACATGATACGTCCTTTAAGCAACAGGATCCGGCGCCACGATACAATGCAAGAGACACCGCCGTATTTTATGCATCACTGTTTAATGCAAAAGTATTACTGGGAAGTGCCACGCCTTCCATTGAAACTTATTACAATGCGCAAAAAGCAAAGTATGGGCTTGTTGAATTGAATGAGAGATATGGTAACATTCAATTGCCGGCAATTGAAATAATTGATACCCGTACAGTTGCACAGAAAGGTAAAGTGATGTTGTCGCCGCAATTGAAAGCAGCGGTTAATGATGCTGTTGAGCGGGGCAGGCAAGTGATATTGTTTCAGAACAGGAGAGGGTATGCTCCGTATCTTATTTGCGGTACCTGTGGCTACCTGCCGCAATGCAAAAATTGTGATGTAACGTTAACATTGCACAAATATTCAAACAAGTTGCATTGCCATTATTGCGGTACTACTTATCCAAAGATCGTTGAGTGCCCCGCTTGTGGAAATGTAAATTGGACAGAGAAAAATTTTGGGACGGAGAAGATAGAAGAGATGATAGAGAATGAATTTCCAAAATTGAAAGTTGCCCGGATGGATATTGATGCGGTTAAAGGAAAGACAGCGCATGATAACCTTATAAAATTATTTGAGCAGCAACGTATAGACGTTTTAGTGGGAACGCAAATGGTTGTAAAAGGATTAGACTTTGAAAAGGTGAGCCTTGTAGGAGTATTAGATGCAGATGGATTACTGAGCTTTGAGGATTTCCGTGTGAATGAGCGTGCATTTCAACTGATGGAGCAGGTGAGTGGCAGGGCCGGCCGAAAAGATGAACAAGGTAAGGTAATGATACAGGCTTCGCACTTGAATCATCCTGTTTTAAAATTTGTTCAGTTGCATGATTATAAAAAAATGTATGAGTTTGAATTGATCAACAGACAGCAATTCTTTTATCCGCCCTTTAGTCGTATCATTCAAATTACATTGAAGCACAAAATAAAGGAAACGGTAGATGAAGCTGCTTATAAACTGAGCGCCGCTTTACAAAAGGATCTGCACAATTTTGTAATAGGACCAGCAGCACCGATTGTAAACCGCATAAGAAGTCAATATTTAATGGAACTTCTCATCAAGCTTCCTTTGGATATGAAACTAATACAGCAGTACAAAAAGGTGATCCGCAGCCAGTTCAA
>JBDSAP010000003.1:0-15381 GCA_039922055.1 Ferruginibacter sp. | reverse complement strand
ACCATTGGCAGAAAGGGTACTGTTAGATTATTAAAGAATAACACGAGCCGTATGAAGGGAGACCTTCACGTACGGTTCTGTGAGAGGCTTGCGGGTGAGACTCCCGCTTGCCTACTCGGCCTTGTACAAAGAAAGCTTTGGGCAGCGGCTAAGCATTCACGTTAAGCAAACGACACAAGGTGACGCTTACAAATTTTCCATAGCAGACGTTTTGAGGATCTTGTCCACATCCCCGGCATCTCCGGCAAATGGCCCAAAGGATTGTATTTTGAAAGTAGCCATAGCGGCGCCATACAACCCACACTCCTCTACACCGGCGCCTCTAAGTTTTTTATAAAGATAGCCCGCCATATACGTGTCACCGCAACCGGTAGTGTCAATTGTTTGCTGTGGTTTTATTGCCGGTATTTTATGAAAAATATTATCCCTTAGAATCAACGACCCTTTGCCGCCGTTGGTGATCACAACTTCTTTCACCCCAAGGCCAGCGAGATATCTTGCACCTTCTTCCATATCTTTTGTGCCGGTTATTATTTCCATTTCAAATTCATTCGCCTTTATAATGGATATATATTTTAAAATGGTTTCCTTGTCTTGCCAATCTTTGTAATGCACTTTTTTGTTTACCGTGTATCGTAGCAAGCCTTGCACGTCTAATGAAACCAATCCCTTTGCAGATAAAGTTTTAATAAGGCTGAACGAAAAATCAGTATGAAGCAGCGGGCCTAAATGAAAGATTTTAGCATCGATCGGCGGCACCAGTTCTGTTGTGAACGGATCGGCAGTATGCAAAACATTTTGTTCCCGGTCATCCATGTTCTCCGGGTAGATATTTTCAAAATAAACAGTATGTTCGCTATGCAATCCAATTACGTTAAAACCTTCTTTTAAAAGTTCATCAATTATATACTGTTCACTTTTTGCTACTGCTGTTACAAGCAGGTAATTAATTTCAAAATTCTTTAGAGCTTTTGTAAAGTAAAATGCAGTGCCGCCCGGCATGTATTTTATTGATTGGGTGGTTTGGATCTTATCAAGCGTGATATGCCCAATGGTGCAAAGTTCAAACATGCAAACAAGAATTTGGAAGAATCGTCATCTTCATTAAAATAATTTGTTCTAATCTTTTTTCATCACCAGCGCCGTGCGATTGGTCATGTATATACTTAAATGTTGATTAGGATCTGTTGGGTAATCAATGGAATCGTTTATCCTGTCAAAGCCGCCAAACTCACTTCTGTCTGAGTTCAATATAATGTGATAACTGCCCTGCTCCGGTGCCCGGAATTTATAATCAAAAATAGAATTGCCTGCACTGAAATTAAAAAGGAACAGCAGGTTATTTTTTTCAAATACAATCACTTTATTAGCGGCATCCATGTGCAACTGTTTTGCATCCGCCGACAGAAGGATATTGTTTTCTTTAATGGTATTGATCATGGCTCTATCAAAGTTGGACATAAACTGGTATTTAAGTTCTTTGTTATCCATTAACGACCATTGCCTTCTTGAATATTTGTGACTCCAATCGTTGCCCTCCCTCGGGAAATCAACCCATTCAGGATGGCCAAATTCGTTGCCGATGAAATTTAAATAACCTTCACCACCAAGTGCAATTGTAAACAGCCGAAGTAATTTATGCAAAGCAATACCACGATCTACCACAAAGCTCTGATCATGAATACTCATGTGGAAATACATTTCTTTATCCATTAGCCGGAAGGCAATGGTTTTATCACCTACGAGCGCCTGGTCGTGTGATTCAGCATAAGCAATGGTTTTTTCTTTGTAACGCCGGTTCGCCATTACACTCCACATATCATAAATGTCCCACTCTTCGTCCGGTTTTTCTTTTATCAATTTTATCCAGTAATCAGGTATTCCCATCGCCAGCCTGAAATCAAATCCAAGTCCTCCCTCCTGCTGCGTACGGCCGAGGCCGGGCATCCCACTCACATCTTCTGCTATTGAAATAGAAGGCTGTTTAAATTGATGTATCACTTCATTGGCCAACTGCAAATAAGTGACCGCATCCCAGTCTACGCCGTCTTTAAAATATTTATCGTAGTTATCAAATTCCACCAGGCCATGATGGAGATAAAGCATAGAAGTTACGCCGTCAAAACGGTAGCCATCAAAATGAAATTCTTCCAGCCAATACCTTGTGTTGGATAGCAGGAATTGCTTCACTTCCCATTTGCCGTAATCAAACAATTTGGAGTCCCAGCCAGTATGATAACCTCTTGCACCAGGATGGAAATACTGGTGATCACTGCCATCGAACTCATTCAGTCCTTCGGCAATATTCTTTACTGCATGCGAATGCACGATATCCATAATAGCAGCAATGTTCAAGCTATGCGCTTTATCTACCAGGTACTTTAAATCTTCAGGTGTTCCGAACCTGGATGAGGGCGCAAAAAAATTAGAAACATGGTAGCCAAAAGATCCATAATAAGGGTGCTCCATTACAGCCATTAACTGGATAGCATTGTAGCCGGCCTCTTTAATTCTTGGTAAAATTTCATCTGCAAACTGGCGATAGGTTCCAATGCTTTCTTCTTCACGTGCCATGCCTACATGACATTCATATATGATTGGTTGCTGAATGCTGGCGGTTGCATTAAAATTATGGTCGCTCCAGTCAAAAGGATTCGGTGGCATCCATAGCTGGCCTGCAAAATCATAGGTTGTGGGATCCTGGATCACTTTACGGATATAGGTGGGAATGCGATCTGTTGAGCCATTGCCTGCCTGCACATTTACCTTTACTTTGCTTTCATGTACAAAAGAATTTTTGTACGTTTCATAAGGAAGAAATATCTCCCAGATTCCATGCTCGTTTCTTTTCATTGGATGAGTGCTTCGGTCCCAATGGTTGAAGTCGCCGATGAGGGAAAGCTGTTGAGCATTGGGCGCCCATTCCCTGTAGGTCCAGCCGTTTCTTTCTGAATTGAAATGAATGCCGTAATAGTTATGAGCCGTGGCAAAATCAAGCAGGCTTCCACGTGCCTGCTCAATATCTCTTAATGCTTTTTTATATCGTTCAAACCGATTATAAACATCCTGAACATAAGGCTCCAACCAGGGATCTTCCTGGATAATAGGCAGTTTTTCCATTGATTCAATTAGATTGAACTGTTATTGTAATGATTGAACCTGTAGCACAGGAATTAGTTAGTTTTTGGGGGATAAAGGAATTATTTTTTAAAGGTACAAAAACCACTCCTCATTTGATGGCAGGTATAATTCGCAGCCTGATCTTTCTTACTTCTTGCATCGAGGTAAACGAGTAAATGAGCTTACCTGTATTCACTATCTGAATAGATCGTAGTTAAAAAAATTGCTGCCGTGAATCTAAGGCCTATATCTGTCCCAGCGGGGTTTTCGCCGCATTAGTTACCAGTTATAAAACCACCATCTGCGAAACCCCGATGTTGAATGCTCTACAAAATTAAAAGTTGCTATTATTATGCTGTCATTGAAAGCGCAAAAATCAAAGCTCTATTCTGCGTCGGGGTTTCGCAATAAGGTACCTTTTAATCCATAGTGTACAATGCGAAAACCCCGCCGGGACATAATGAGCTTACCTGTATTCACTAACTTAATAGATCGTAGTTAACAAATTTGCTGCAATGAATCGAAGGCCTATATCTGTCCCAGCGGGGTTTTCGCCGCATTAGTTACCAGTTATAAAACCACCACCTGCGAAACCCCGATGTTGAATGCTCTCAAAATTAAAAGTTGCCATTGTTGTGCTGTCATTGAAAGCGCAAAAATCAAAGCTCTATTCTGCGTCGGGGTTTCGCAATAAGGTACCTTTTAATCCATAGTGTATAATGCGAAAACCCCGCCGGGACATAGTTACCTTACTTTTTCGCATTCGCTACTTTATATTCCAGAAAGAACGTGCGTTAAAAATTTGCAGCTATAAATTTAAAGCCTACAGTTGCCCAAAGCTTCCTTCGTACAAGAGGGCGACGCAAGGATGCTGCTATGGAAAACGTTGCCCGGACAAAAATTTTCTTTGCTAAAAACATTGATGGTATATTAGTGATGTATAAAGCAAACATCTATGAATATTTTTTCGAAACATTTATTTTTTACAGGAAGCTTGTGCCTGTTGCAGGCAGGTGTAATGGCACAAAAACAAACCGTTATCAGGCCGGGTGAAATATGGCCGGATAATAATGGGGATCACATACAGGCGCATGGCGGTGGTATAATAAAGGTGGACAAAGATTATTACTGGTATGGCGAAGATCGCAGGCGGGGCCTTGACACGAATTTTAGATATGTTAGTTGTTACACTTCGAAAGACCTGGTGAATTGGGAGTACAAAGGCAATGCCCTTAAAACGTTAGCACCTGATACAATGCTTGGTGATAAATGGGTGCTTGAGCGGCCAAAGGTTTATCATAATGAAAAGACGAAAAAATATGTGATGTATATGCATATTGATGGCAGAGCAATTGGCGAAATACCTAAGCCAACTGTGGTCAGCAATTATGCTTATGCTGGAGTTGGCGTTGCTGTTTCTGACAAGCCAACCGGGCCTTTCACATTTGTAAAAAGTTTTCGGCCGCTGGGTCATGAGAGTCGTGATATCGGCCAGTTTATTGATGACGATGGCACTGCGTATTTGATCTTTGAAGACCGGCCTTACGGATTTCGAATTGCTAAACTTTCAGATGACTACATGAATGTGGAGAAGGAGATGAGCCTTGTAAAGGAACACATGGAAGGTGGGGCCATCGTGCATTACAATGGATTATATTACTCTATCGGCTCTGCACTTACCGGCTGGAAAGCAAATCCAAATAAGTATTCAACAGCTACATCGCTGGAGGGTCCGTGGAGTGAGTGGAAGGATATTGCTCCGCCGCAAACCAATACTTATGGCTCTCAATCTACCATGCTGATAAAAGTGGTTGGTACCAAATCCACCACCGTAATTTTTATGGCAGATGTATGGAAGCCTTCTATGCAATGGGAGTCCCGCTATATATGGATGCCGGTGGAAATTGGTGAAGGTAAATTATGGGTACCGGAGCCTAAACCATGGACGTTGAATATCGGTACGGGAGAATGGAAATACGTTGAGCCGGAACTTCAACAAAAATAAATTTGCAGGTGAAGGAATTTTAAAAGATAGTAAACCAGCGGATCAATTTATTCATGTTCACTAGCTGCCTTAGATAATTCTGATTCCAACTCCAGTATCCAGGAAGGGACATTTTCGATATCGATCTTTAGTTCTTTTTCATTGGTATGAAACATGCTGAATTCCCACCTTGTGCCTTCATCATCTTTAACATCCACATGATAGCCGGATTTATCGCCAAACTCAAGTGGCTGAAAATTAAATTGCAGGTTATTTATCACCTTGTTAAATAAGTTACTCATTGTTGATCGTTGAATAGGATGAAATTTGTGGGTAAAGTTACCAATAAGAACACACTCAGCATAGAGCATTTGGTTAGCTAAAATTTTTTGCCTGGATCATAGAGTTGCGACAAATAGTTTGAAGTAATCGCTAATTAAGATTGATCACATTGTCGCCTATTATTTCTTCAAATGACTGCGCAATTATAATCTTGATATAAAGTACATCCGGTTTTTTTGGTAGGCATTTACCAATTATATGGGCCACTGCATTTTTTAAATTATGCAGGTCAATATATTCCTTACAGTGAGGGCACTGCATAAGTTTTGTTGTTCTTCACGGGAAAGATGGTTCATATTTTTTATGATACCGTTTACAATAAGATGTAAAAGTTTTATGCCAAAACGAGTGTGCGGTAAAATGGCTGAATGGGGAATATTTTATACGGGTTGCACAAGAGTATTATCATAACAATGCCCGCTCTGAGCGAACGGGCATTGTGTATCAATTTTTTTGAGAAACTGCTGTGCAACCCAAAGGCATCACATTTTCTTTGCCGGGTAATGCTGGATCTTTTGGTCAAGCTCCACAATTTTTCCGTTCACTATTTTAAGATCATCAATAACGCCTATAGAATCTGTTTTTCCCTTTTTGTCTGTACTAACTTCTTTGTACCAAAGCGTAACATATTCATCTTTTTTGTCTTTCGAAATAACAGACTCCCAGTCCTGCATGTGCACCTTCATGGAGGCAATCTTAGCCCTGTCTGCAGTGAACATTTTCTTTAGGCTGTCGTTACTAACCCTTGCTGCAAACCTGTCAAAGCGAAGATCTACCGTATCGCCGAAGGCTGCCACAGAGGTGGCAATATCGCCATCTTCAAAAGCTTTCAATGATTTCATAACTGCAACAGCATGCTTTTTATCACCGGGCTGCCAGTCTCTGTAGGGTTTGTCAAGCGTGTATGCATAATCGAATGTTTCAGATGGGGCAGCGGCAGTGCCTACAGAATCTGCGGGAGTGGTGGCAGTAGTTGTGGCAGACTTATCATTACAACTAACTACTACGAGCGCCGCAAACGCCAAAATCATTAAATGTTTCATGTTGTTTATTTTAGATAAAAGAATAGAATGAAAAGTCAGGGGGAGTAGAGTTGCTGATGATATACTGCAACGCGGGATAAGATAGGGCGTTATTTTGTGTAATGCAAGGGTTATCAAAAATATTTGTAAGAACAAGCATGGGTTCCGGATGTTTGCAATTCTTGTATCATTGAAAAGCTTGCATGGGATCGATGAAAGACTTACAACGATTTCGCTACTTTACGACCCTGCCGGTTGAGCCTTCCGGCTGAGGAAATAATTCGAAGATGTATTGAGGTAAAAGACCGGGCTCGTCCATGTGGGAAACATAGATGACCGCTGTGTTTGTTTCTGCTGCAATTTTATTGACGAGTGCCGTAAATAAAAGAGCTGATTCATCATCGAGCCCCGAGGCAGGTTCATCTAAAATAAGCAAAGGAGGATGCTTTACCATTGCCCTTACTACCATCACTATACGCTGTTGTGCTGCCGGTGTAAGCCTGAAGGGTTGTCTGCGAATATCGTACATGGCAATCAGTTTTAACCATTCATCTGCTAAAAATAATTGCCGGTCAGAAGGCTTGATGTATAATCCCACAGAATCAAAAAAGCCCGAGATGATCATTTTTTCAATAGAATCCTGCCGCTCAAAATCACGTATCATATTTGGTGTGAAATAACCAATTTTTTCTTTGATGCTCCACACGCTTTCACCACTTCCTTTTTTGTTGCCGAATAGCTGTATATCCTGGCCGTATGCCTTAGGGCTGTCACCCGTGATCATGGCAAGAATGGTGCTTTTTCCTGAGCCATTAGGGCCTTTCAATTGCCAAAACTCACCTGTATTTATTTGCCAGCTAATGTCTTTTAAAATTTGCCTGTCGCCGAACTGAACGGAAACATCTCTCATGCTAATGAGGGGATTTTGCACAGGTGGAAAATTCTGAAGGGGAGGTGGAACTGAAAGGCTGAAAAGGGTAGAAGGGCGTGAGGTTGGCTGCTGCCGGAATTCTGTCCCACTTTCTTTTTTTGTGATCGTACCATGTTCATAGATATACACGTTTTCAATAAAAGGAAGCAGGTCTCTTTTGCGCTCCAGTATCTGTATTATGATGGAGCGGCTGCTAATATCTTTTAACTGCGTTAGTATCGCTTCACGGGTACTGATATCAAGGCTCTCAAACACATTATCGAGTATGATAAACCCTGGATCTTTTGCAAGAATATATTTGAGCAACGCCCTTTTTTGTTCACCGGAAGATGAATTGGCAAGTGAATTATTTAGACCGGTATTAATTTCAAAATGATCATGGCGCAGCTCTTCATCTATAAAGTGCTTCAATGCTATATTGGAAAAAATCTCTCCTTCTATTCCGGAAAGAGACAATTCGTTGCGTAATAAATCTCCTTTTATTAAATGGGTTATCAGTAAGCTTTTATCAGTATCACCTTGTATATATATTGCCGCATGCTGTAGATTTTCCATTGTGTAAAATCATTTTTTTTGAGATGGCAAAGTTAATCGAATCGCATCGTCCTGGTATTGCCAGATCATCTTGATGGTGAGCATTCAAATGAACATTATTGAATTTATGTCGTTGACTTAAGCCTTCGCACATTTTCACGCAAAGAAGATGAAAATAGACTTTGCGGCTTTGTTTCTTTTCATTTTTTGCGTGAAACTTCTAAAGTAAACAACATTGATTAATGAACCCTTTGATTGAGGATAAATGGCGGTAAGAGAATCATTAAACAGCAAACTATCTTTGCGCTATGATCATTTATAACGTAACGATAAAAGTAGATATCTCCATACAAGACGAATGGCTTACATGGCTGAAGGAAGAACATGTGCCACTGGTATTAAGCACAGGCTGTTTTACCGGTGCTACTATATCACGGTTGCTAGAAGTAGATGACGTGGAAGGGCCCACTTACACCATTCAATACCATGCGGAAAGCAAGGCTCTATATAACCGGTTTATCGAAAATTATGCTACTGATATGCGGCAAAAATCTTTCGATAGATGGGGCAACCGCTTCATTGCATTCAGATCAGTGATGCAGGTTGTTAACTAAATGTGCAAAAGAAATCAGTTGTTCTTCATTCACTAAAAAGGTGTATACAAGGCTTATAAAGTCCGCACCGGTAGTGAATTACAAAAGATAATCTGCGGAAAACCTTACCCGGTGGGAGTTTCAGAAATGTGTGTGTTTGTGATGGGGCACGAATGCGGCTGCCCATTTCATTCAAATGCTTATTCCTTGCGGTTTCCAGCGATTTTTTTATAAGAACAGATTAAGAGAAAAAAACTTTGTTGCATTTAAAAACCGTCTATATTTGTCGCAATAAAAAATTCTCAAAAAAATAAATTATGAACAAAGCAGAACTAATCACAAAAATCGCTGATGACGCAGGCATTACAAAAACTCAGGCTAATGCATCTTTAGATGCTTTCACTGAAGCCGTTACCAAAACATTGAAAGGTAATGGTAAAGTTACTTTAGTTGGTTTTGGTACTTTTTCAGTTTCTAAAAGAGCAGCCCGTAACGGACGTAATCCACAAACAGGCGCTGTTATTAAAATCAAAGCTAAAAAAGTAGCTAAGTTTAAAGCTGGTAAAGAATTATCTGCAAAATTGTAATGATTACCTGGCCACATTAAGAAGCAAGACATCGGTTAATGTCTTGCTTTTTTAATCTAATTGTTTTTTCATTTAAAAAAATTACTACCATGGGACGTGGAGACATCAAAACCAAAAAAGGCAAAATTGCAAATAGCTCTTTTGGAAAATCAAGGCCTGCAAAAGCTGCAAAGAAAGTTGCGGTAGCAAAGAAAAAGGCATAACAATAACGATGAATTAATAATGGATAAGTTGTAATAAAAACTATCCATTATTAATTTTAATTTAAGGCGCAAGCCTTTCTATTTTCCAGGTATTATCTTTTTCCTGGCAATATTGTATGCGGTCGTGTAAGCGGTTTGGCTGCCCCTGCCAAAACTCCATCATAACCGGCTTTATACGATAGCCGCCCCAATGCTGCGGACGTGGAATAGATTCGCTGAACAGCTTCAGATACTTTTCAACATTCGCTTCTATCACTTCCCTGTTTTCAATAACCTTGCTTTGCGGTGAAGACCATGCTCCTATCCGGCTCCCTTCAGGCCTCGAAAAAAAATAGGCATCACTTTCTTCGCTGCTCACCTTTTCTGCAACACCTTCTATGCGTACCTGCCGCTCCAACTCCTTCCAGAAAAATACCATTGCCGCTTCCGGATTATGAGCCAATTGGTTCCCTTTGTTACTGGTATAATTTGTAAAAAAGACAAAGCCGTTCTCATCGTATCCTTTTAATAAAAGAATCCTTGCAGATGGCTTGCCTTCGGTGGTAGCCGTTGCCAGGTTAAAAGCATTTACTTCATCAATATCGCTGTTGAGTGCATCCTGCCACCACCTGGTAAACTGGTTAATAGGATTGGTATCTACATCCGCCTCATTCAGAGTTTGCAACTTATAATCTTTCCGTATATCCGCTATGCTGCTCATGTAAAATGTTTGAACAAAATTGAATCAAATAATTCACATAAAAAAAGCATCTCCAATGGATGAAGATGCTTTGATAATAAAATTCGAATCTTTTATAAATTTCTAAACAGTTCTTGCGCCTTTTCTCCTATTATTGGCATGGGCTTTTCTTCACCGTTGATCGCTGCAATTAACCCAAGTATCCACAATACTAATAGACCAATCCAACCGACCCATAATATCAATGCTAAAAAGGGCATTACGAAAATAAGAATCATAGCAAGTAACTGCATGCCTACTCCACAAAGCATCAATAATAATGTTTGCCTCAGGTGATAACTGCCCAATGATGTTTTGTTTGGTGCATGTAGTGCAAAGTAGGCGATTAACCACCCGAGTAAAGAAAGGTAACTTACGATAGCGGTTGCTTTTCCATGTCTGTTGCAGCTTGTGTTGCCATAATGATAAATTTTGATTTAGTTGAAGTGAAATAAAAATGCAAATCCTGGATTGGAGTGGATAGTAGAATCATAGTTACCGGACGCAATTAAATCTATTGGAGTAATGTATAAAAACAAGCTGACGTATGCAAGTCTTTAGAATTTTATTTTTTGTGACCCCGAAACGATTATCGTTTTAATTCAGTGATCTCTTCTTCAGCATTTGCTAAAAGACTTTCCAGTTCTGCAATACGGGTGGTATGCTGTTGCAATAGCAGGTTGCGGTTATTTAATTCAAGGCATTGTGCCTGAAGATCGGAAAGCTGGGTTTGCAGGTAAGTATATTGAAGCTGAAGGTTAACCAATTGTTGCTGTGTGCTAACGGTTTCACCTACCTGTAAATGCTTGCTTACACCAATATAAGAAGAGCCTTCTGCATTTTGTTGCAACTGGCTGATATTTCGCTGTAATTCCTTCAATTCGTTTACCTGGTTATCAATGCTGCTCCGGTAGGAAGTAGCTTCATTCAGCATCTCCTGCAGCATTTCAATTTCCTCATCCCGTCCTTTAAGTATTCGGGCATATTCATCCAGCCGGGCTTCGAAGCTTTTGTTTAGGGCAAGCATTTTTTTATATTCACCCAGTATATCTATGTCGTTATAATTTTCCATTGAAAGCGCTTGTGATAATTGCTGCTGATCTTTATAAATGTAACAACGGGTTGACGAAAGATGAAAACTTTTTGGTTAAACGACAGGTTATCCTAAAATAAAAAAGCCCTCAATTGAGAGCTTCGATCATTAAATTATTTCTTCTTATCCTTTTACAAGCGTCCCTACTTTTTCACCTTCAATCACTTTCAGCAAATTACCAGGCTTGTTCATATCGAATACAATGATGGGCAATTCATTTTCCATACATAATGTAAAAGCAGTCATGTCCATTACTTTCAAATTTTTACTGATGCACTCAGCAAAACTGATCTTGTTATATTTGGTTGCAGTTGGGTCTTTTTCAGGATCCGAAGAATAAATACCATCTACTCTTGTACCCTTCAATATCACCTCCGCTTTAATTTCAATCGCTCTTAATGAACCCGCAGTATCTGTAGTAAAATAGGGGTTGCCGGTACCTGCTCCAAATATAACTACCCTTCCTTTTTCCAGATGGCGCATTGCCCTGCGACGTATATATGGCTCGGCTATCTGTTCCATTTTAATGGCGCTTTGCAACCGTGTGTACACTCCTGCTTTTTCTAAACCGCTTTGCAAAGCCATGCCATTGATAACAGTTGCAAGCATGCCCATGTAGTCGCCCTGGGCCCGTTCTATACCCGTTTCAGCCTCATTCATGCCACGGTAAATATTACCTCCGCCAATTACAATTGCAACCTGTACCCCGAGATTAATAATGCTTTTTATGTCCTGTGCATAGCGTGCAATAACTTTACTGTCTAACCCAAAATTATTATCGCCCATTAATGATTCGCCGGAGAGTTTAAGTAGTACCCTTTTAAATTTTGGGAGCATTATTTAGAATTTTTGCGAAGATATATTTTTATAACTGTTTCACTGCCTTAATTGAATGCAACATCGGCAATTTTTCATTCATATCTTTTATTCTCCACATATTATCAGCACCCTGCTTTACTTTGTTGAAGCAATTTAAGGTGGAAGGGGAGATTCTGTAAACTCTTTTAGTGTTATGCCAGTTTTTAGCAGTGCTCTTACAGCAGTACGCTTGTTCCGAAACGTTTTGTTTGCAGCAAATATGTGTTGGTAATCGTTTATGCCCAAATTTAAATGAAGAGATAGTATTGATCTCACCGTATAAAAAAAGCGAAACTTATGTTTCGCTTTTGCTTAAAAATATTAGAATATTATCCGAGCGCTACTCTTTTAAATTCAGTCACTTTCAAATCAGCGTCTGTACTTTTCAGGTATTCACCCACACTCTTACCATTATCTTTTACAAATGGCTGAGCTAATAATGTATTATCCTTGAAAAATTTATTCACCTTACCTACGGCAATTTTCTCTGCCATCTCAGCAGGTTTGCCTTCAGCTTTAATTTGTTCAATAGCGATCTCTCTTTCTCTTGCAATGGTTTCGGGAGAGATAGATGTTTCATCAATCGCCAATGGATTCATTGCTGCAATTTGCATGGCAACATCTTTACCAGCTTCGGTTGCTTCTTTGTTGAAACCAACCAATACACCCATCCTGTTTGCACCATGAATATAAGAAGCCACGAAATCTGCATCTACTCTTTCAAACTTCAATGCGATCTTCTCGCCGATTGCGGCAAGTTTGTCATTGATAAGTTCAGATACTTTTGCTCCGTTGACAGTTACTTCATTCAGCTCGTCAACAGATTTTACATTATTGCTGATAGCTGCATCAGTAATGCTTTGTGCGAATGCTACGAAATCTGCATTCTTGCTAACGAAGTCCGTTTCGCAACTAACACATACGATCATTCCTGTTTTATTGTCCGCGGTTGTTTTTGCAAGGATTACGCCTTCTTTTGCTTCACGGTCGCTGCGCTTCGCTGCTACCTTCTGGCCTTGCTTACGCAACCAATCAATGGCTGCTTCAAAATCGCCATTGCTTTCTGTTAATGCTTTACGGCAATCTAACATGCCGGCGCCAGTAGCCTGGCGTAATTTATTGATATCTGCTGCTGTTATTGTTACTGCACTCATGGTGATGATATGTTTTGCCCGGGGCTATGTGAGCTAATCATGCCGGTGAGCCATTGGCTCAATGCCCGGGGTATTAATTGAATATTTTTAAAGAACAAGGTTTATGAGAGCGGCGTTCAAAGAAGATATGCGGTACAAGTGTGCGACGCAACGATGCTAAATAGTAGCACCAATGACCGGTACAAAAGACAATATCCTATCTTCAAAACACAACTACTTGATCGAACCTTTGATTGTGCACCCTCGGTTTATCTCGGGCCACCCGGACCGCCACCTGCGGGCCTTCTGCCACCTGCACCAGGACCTGGCACACGGCGCTTAGTTGGTGCAGCACCCCTTGCTCTTTTGTTCCTGTCATCTCCGCCATCATTTTTCTGTTCAAAACGGGCTGCTTTTGCTTCTGCACTTTCGTCGCCATCGCCGCTGCTGTCATCTTCATCCTTTTCAGCCTGGCGCTCAGCCAAACCTTCTGCAATAGCTGCAGTGATATAATTTACAATGATGGCGATTGATTTAGTCGCGTCATCATTAGCCGGTATAGCAAACTCAACTTTATTAGGATCGCAGTTGGTATCCACCATTCCGAAAGTAGTGATGTTTAAACGTTTTGCTTCTGCAAGTGCAATATGTTCGTGACCTATATCCACCATAAATAAAGCGGCTGGTACACGGCTGATCTGCGCAATACCACCCAATACTTTCTCCATTTTTTCTTTATCACGGGTAAGGGTTAGACGCTCTTTTTTTGTAAGGTTGTCGATGCTTCCGTCGTTCAGCATTTTTTCGATGCTCTGCATTTTTTTAACGCTCTTACGAACAGTGTTGAAATTGGTAAGCATACCACCTAACCAACGCTCTGTTACATAAGGCATATTGATGCGCTTGGCACTGTCAGACACAATTTCTTTTGCCTGTTTTTTAGTAGCGACAAACATTATCTTCTTACCGCTTTTGGCGATAGATTTCAATGCCGCTGCAGTTTCCTGTAAACCTTCTACAGTTTTGTTGAGGTCAATAATGTGAATACCTTTTTTCTCAGCAAAAATGTAAGGCAACATTTTAGGGTTCCACTTCTTTTTTAAATGGCCAAAGTGTACGCCTGCTTCGAGAAGTTGCTGTTGTAAGGAAGTGTTATTTTCCATTGTATATTATTAATGTATTTTATTAAAATGATTCAGGATGCTTGATAACAGATACTTGATACTTGATACTTGATACTTGATACTTGGTACTTGATATCGATCGTCCAGTATCCACTATCCAGTATCCAATATCTAATATTATCTTTTCGAGAACTGGAAGCTCTTTCTTGCTTTTTTGCGTCCTGGTTTTTTACGCTCTACAGCACGTGGATCTCTTTTAAGAAGACCTGCTGCTTTTAAAGCCGGGCGGTAATCAGCGCTTACTTCAAGAAGTGCACGGGCAATACCTAATTTAGTAGCCTCGGCCTGGCCCTTGATGCCACCACCTTGTGCGTTGATAACGACGTCGAATTTATCAGCCGCTTCTACCGTTTTAAACGGCGCTTCTACTTGATTTTGCAGGTAAACCAATGAGAAGTAACTTTTGTAATCTTTGCCATTTACCGTGATCTTACCATCGCCCTTGCTTAAGAACACACGGGTAACAGCTTCTTTACGACGGCCAACTGCGTTTTTTTGCTTTTCCATTTATTAATATTTGATAATCCCCTTCAGGGGAAAGGGGTTTTAAAATTTAAGTTCGGCAGGTTTTTGAGCTGTATGCGGATGGTCTGTTCCAACGTACACAAATAATTTTTTGTACATCTTACGTCCCAAACGATTCTTTGGTAACATACCCTTGATCGCTCTTTCGATGATCACTTCAGGCCTGCGCTTTAAAAGATCCTTGGCAACTTCTTCTTTACGGCCACCGGGGTAACCACTATAGTTGTCATAGATCTTTTCTTCCAGCTTATTGCCGGTAAATTTTACTTTGTCGCAATTGGTAACGATCACGAAATCTCCGCAATCAACATGGGGAGTGTAATAGGCTTTGTTCTTACCACGCAGAACTGCCGCTATTTTGGCACACATACGACCAACGGTTTGATTAGTACCATCAATCACATACCAGTTGTGAATAACGGTAGCCTCGTTCGCATGTTTGGTGGTGAAATGTAGTTTGCTCATTGTATTTATTTTTAAGTGATGCCGCCGCTATCCCGGGGGCTTTTTTAAATGGACGGCGAAGGTAGGGAGGTGAATGTTGATTTCCTACA
>JBDSAP010000002.1:0-13684 GCA_039922055.1 Ferruginibacter sp. | reverse complement strand
CGTAAGCAGAGGTTGACCGCTTTAACTGTCCATCAATCGCATCTACAAAATAATGCCCCTGCGGTTTGCCGCTAATGCCATACACTTCATAAAGACCAGTATTGAACCATTGAGGACTATTGGGTACGCAGGCTTGGTTTAAGATTGAGTATGCCAACTCATCATAAAAAACCTGTGCATCATTTTCAGTTGCAAAATAACCGTAGCGTTCGCCCCATACTCTCCAGCAATGTGCCATACGATGAGCCACTTGTTTAATAGTAGTTTCACGACCGGTACTGCCATCAGCCTGTGGTATACCTGCTTTACGAAAATATTTCTGTGCCAGGATATCTGTGGCGATCTGGCTCCATTGCTTCGGCACCTCCACATTTTCCATTTTAAACACCACTTCGCCGGACGGATTTTTAATTATTGAGGTACGATAATCGTATTCGAACATATCGTAAGGGGATACCCCATCTTTGGTAAACTGCCGGCTGAACTGTAAGCCTTTAGTTGCTTGTTTTTGTGTTGGCATAATATATTATAGATTGATTAGTAAGTAATCGTCGAATGACAAAGGAGAACGAAAATATCTATAGTAAATGATTAAACCACGCTATAAATATTCACAGTTTGTGGACAAGATTGGTGGATAAATTTTAGAACCAATAGGGGAGGCGTTTTCGCTGCAATTTGATAAAAAAGTTGCCAAATCATTCTGACTCCTGAACCGTTACTGGGATTGAAAAGTAGCAATTTACTAACAGGTTGTGAGAAACTTGGTCGCTTTAAAAGTTACAGAATCTGATTGAGGAGTGTTACTTTTATTTCATAAAAAAAAGGAGAGCTAAGTATTGACAATTCCATCTGGATTTTTAATGGTTTGGACCCACACCAGTTTCAATACCTAACTCTTCTTTCCCAGACTGCGAATCCGGATTATCTTAAGGCGCTGTAATAGGCGCTTTTTTTATTTTTACGTAGGAGAACGAAAATATATATAGAAAGTGAGTTATCCGTTTCCTAAATATCCACCGATGTGCACAAAAAAGGTGGATAAATTTTAAGAAGCAACGGTGCAAGGCTTTTGGCCGCAATAACCCTTTTTCATAAAAAATTATTTATAAAAACATATTTATTTCTCAAACTTTTGACTATGCTATAATTAGGGGAAACTGCCAATAATTATCCCCAAAAAAGAGCATTTATTAGCGGGTTAAGGCCCTACTGCAAGCGAATTAATCACACTACCTTTAATTGATGAGAAGTTTAATACAAAGAGTAACTCACGCATCTGTAACAATCAATGGAAATTTGAAAGCTGAAATAAATAATGGCCTGCTGGTATTCGTTGGAATTGAAGATGCCGACACGGATGACGATATCGATTGGCTTAGTAATAAGATCGTAAATCTGCGCATTTTTAATGATGAAAATAAAGTACCAAATATCTCCGTAAAAGATAGTGGAGGAGATATTTTATTAGTGAGCCAGTTTACATTACATGCAAATACAAAAAAGGGAAACAGGCCAAGTTATATAAAAGCAAGTAAGCCGCCTGTTGCAATTCCTGTCTATGAAAAGATGATCATTCAACTGGAAAAAGATCTTGGTAAAAAAATATATACTGGTGAGTTTGGAGCGGATATGCAGGTGGAGTTGTTGAATGATGGGCCGGTTACGATTTGGGTGGATACGAAGTCATTTTAATAACACGAATTATAAGGCACGAATTACACGAATTATTTCAACAAGGATTTGTTTGATACCGAAATAATATCTACTAACACGAATTTTAGGGCGCAGTCTGATAGTGGATTACACGATTTTTTTATGCGAATTATTCATTATGAATTAGTCGAACCCGAATTAATACGTTTATATTTATTGGAAACTAATGTATGGCGGATATTATTTTAAAGAAGGAGTCTTATCAGCTTATTGGTATTTGCATGGAGATACATCGGGAGCTTGGAATGGGATTTAAGGAAATAGTTTATAAGGATGCATTGGAATATGAACTTCAAACGAAAAACATTCCATACAAGCGTGAGCACGAATATAAAATCGAATACAAAGGAATCATTCTCCCACATAAATATTATGCGGACTTTATAGTATATGAATCCATAATACTGGAAGTAAAAGCAACATATATGATCGTAAATAATTTTGTAACCCAAACAATCAATTATCTAAAAGCATCAGGTTTGCAGTTAGGTATAGTCGCCAACTTCGGAGAAAAATCATTTACCTCAAAGAGAGTTGTCTTTTAACCCTGGTAATACACCGCCTAATTCATGTATTAAAATTGTATTAAAAAATTCGTGTAATTCGTGCCTTAAAATTCGTGTTATTAAACAACAAACCATGACAATCCAACAAGCACAAACAGACGTAGACAACTGGATAAAAACTGTAGGAGTAAGATACTTCGGTGAATTAACAAACCTTGGAATTCTTATGGAAGAGGTTGGTGAGCTATCCCGTTTAATGGTGCGGAAATATGGCGAACAATCCTTCAAAGAATCTGATAAAGGAAAAGAGCTTGCCGATGAAATGGCTGATGTATTATGGGTACTGATCTGTCTCGCTAACCAAACAGGAGTTGATCTTTCAGATGCATTAAAAAAGAATTTTGAAAAGAAAAATATACGGGACGCTACCCGCCATCAGGAAAACGAAAAACTTCGTCCGAATGAATAGTATATAACAGAACTGTACCTTTTTCGCCCCTTAACTTTTTCATCAATACGTTGCGCTACATTTAAACAATTCGGGCTCCGTCAATTCATATTGATAATTCGCATGAAAAAAAATCGTGTAATTCTTGCCTTATAATTCGTGTTATTAGGTTTTAGAAAGTGGGAATTAAAATATGGCACAATAATTTATAAGTAAAGTATAAGCAGCTTAAGGATAGTTTTACTCATTCATAGAAATTCTTTTAAAGCCATAAACCTTGAAACAATAAATACCCGACTTTGGAACATCGTAGAATGAACAATTTATACAAGCAACTTGTAAAAGCAATTTTCTTAGCGGCAGCAGTAGTGATCGTGCTATGGTTATTTTACAAGATGGTAAGTGTGATCCTTTTATTACTGTTTGCAATTGTGTTAGCCCTGGCCATTAATGATCCCGTAATAAGACTCGAGCGAAAGAAAATAAAACGATCATGGGCGTCTGCAATAGTGTTTACTATCATACTGGTTTCCTTCACATCCGTAGCCATGTTCGTAGGCCCCAAAATTAATGAGCAAATATCTTTGCTGATAAGAAACCTTCCCGGTTACGCCATCCAGGCTTCAACAACCGTAAGCTCCTGGTTCGACAAATATCCTGAGGTGCAAAAGCAAATAAAAATTGATCCTAACAATGTTTCAGATTGGCTTCCTTCTATCCCCTCAACATTAATGCAGGTAGGCAATTTTTCCTTATCAATTTTAGCGCAGGTATTAATTGTAATTGTATTTATAAGCATGGTGGGATATATGGTAACTAATCCACGGCCTTTGTATGAACTATACCTTTTAATATTTCCACCTTCACAACGTGATAAAGCAACCATTGCGTTTTCAAGAATTTCTGTAATGGTGAGAGGGTGGATGAGATCGAATTTAATTGGAGGTGTAATCAATGCCGTGCTTGTAACTATTTTTCTGAGTATCATGGGCGTTCCTGGTGCTTTTGTGTGGGGCGCACTGGCTTTTTTCACTGAATTTATTCCAAGGATCGGTTTTTTTATAAAGGCCATACCACCGGTTTTAGTCGCATTATCCATCAATGGTTATACTGCTACCTGGGTCGCCGTTTATTACATGATAGTAGATGAATTAATGGCAGATTTTATCATGCCAAGGATTCGCTCGAATACGATGAAGATACACCCCGTTTCCATCCTCTTTGTTGTACTCGCAATGGGCGCTGCTTTTGGCTTTTTAGGAATTCTATTAGCAACACCGCTAACCGCAATTATCAAAGCGTATTTTGAAGTATTTTATCTCAACAAGTTTGATGATGATAAGCTAATGGAAAAACGGATACATAATATGATGTATCAAAACGAGGGGCCGCCCTGATCAATTAGAAACGATACACCGTGTTGCTTCGGCACAGAATTAATTATAAGATTGCCACTTGACGCTGATTGCCTGCGAAGGTTTTTATAAAGCGATTTTAATTGATGGGCTAACGAAAAACTACCAATTCAGAGTTGCCTTTTACATTTGACCAATCCCATTCACGACTGCTTCGGCAATTATAATTTGTAGCTGATTAAGCAACATTTACTGCTTTGTGTCAAATTCTACCGGGGTGGTATCCTTATAATTCTTATCATAGCTTACAAAAAAGTAAAGATAGATTACCCTGCTTAGGCGCATTAGCCACGGTTGAATCACTATCAGCAATACTCCATTGAACCCCAGCCAATAAAACACCCGGTTATCATCTGTTGATACTCCAATCAAAACCAGCCACGCTACAAAAGTAACAACTGAAACAGCCACAGCCAATGCATAACTTACATAACCGGTGCCGTACCAAAACCCTTGCTCCAGGTCAAATTTTTGGTTACATTCAGGGCAGGTATCATGCATATCAAATATGTGGGACAGTTTCAATTTGCGATACGGGTTAGGATCTTTAAACATCGGTCCACGCCTGCATCTCGGGCATCTCATAGTAAAAATGCTCCATAAAAATCCAGGGGTAGGTTTTTGTTCAGCCATAGACCGCAAAGGTAGTTAAAGCACAAGTAGAAAAGCAGCTTGTTATCGTATCGCAAAACCAGGAGAATGATATTGATGCTATTCAGGTTAGATAAAGCCAGCCAAACAATGAGAGTATGCAAGCATCAGGCTTGTAAATAAATTCATCCGGTAGTTAACATCTTTTCTATACCAATTGCTGCTGCATTTTTTTGCGTTCCCCAATTTGCTGGCGCCACATGGCGTAGTATAATCCTTTTTCTTCGATCAGGCTTTCATGCGTACCTGTCTCTACTACATCGCCCTTTTCTAAAACGTATATCCGGTCGGCATGCATGATAGTGCTCAGGCGATGTGCAATTAAAATACTAATCTGTTCCCGTTGTGAAGAAATATCTCGAATGGTGTTGGTAATTTCCTCTTCCGTAATGGAATCAAGTGAAGAAGTAGCTTCATCAAATATCAATAAATGTGGCTTGCGCAATAAGGCCCGTGCAATCGACAAACGTTGCTTCTCGCCGCCAGATAATTTCAATCCTCCTTCCCCGATCATGGTTTCCAAACCCTTTTCAGCCCTTGATAATAAACCAAGGCAAGATGCTTTTTCCAACACATCATGCAGGTCGGCTTCAGTGGCCGCAGGGTTTACAAATAACAAATTTTCACGGATAGTGCCGCTGAACAATTGTGTATCCTGCGTTACGAATCCTATTTGATTGCGCAGGTCATCAAAGTTGATATTATTTTCATCAATACCGTTGTATAAAATAGAGCCATGCTTTGTTCTGTATAAGCCCACCAGCAACTTCATCAACGTAGTTTTACCGCTTCCGCTCGGACCAACAAAAGCGATGGTTTCGCCGGTGCGTACCTGGAAGCTAATATTGTTGATCGCTTTATGAGTTGCAGACTGGTGTTTGAAACTGATATTCTTAAAGGCAAGTGTTTCGATATTCCCAAGATGTTTTGGGTGGGCTGGTTGCGCTTCAGGCGCTTTGGTCATCAGGTTGTGAAAGTTGAGCAACGATACCTGTGCTTCACGATAAGTAATAATAATATTCCCAATCTCCTGCAACGGACCAAATACAAAAAACGAAAAGATCTGCATTGTTGCCAGCTCTTTAGGCGCCATCACATGGCGAAATATCATCCACATCAGCATGAATAATATCACCTGCCGAAGTGTATTTACAAACGTACCCTGGATGAAACTAATGCTGCGAATACGTTTTACTTTAGTCAACTCAAGCTTTAGTATTTGAAAAGTATTTTTATTCAATCGCTTTACTTCCTGCCCTGTTAAGCCAAGGCTTTTTACCAGTTCAATATTCCTCAGGGATTCTGTGGTGGCTCCCGCAAGAGACGTGGTTTGACTAACAATATCCTTTTGAATAACCTTTACCTTTTTACTTAAAAGATTGGAAATAATAGTGAGCAAAAATATTCCGCCGAAATAAATTATAGGTAAACTCCAATGAATAGCAGTAGCATAAACAGCCACAAATATGATCCCTATAATTACCGGGAAAAGAACATTGATAAAAGCTGAAACAAATTTTTCTGTATCTGTTCTCACCTTCGTTAAAATGCTTAATGTTTCACCGCTGCGTTGATCTTCAAATTCCTGGTAAGGCAGTTTCATTGCATGTTGCAACCCATCCGTAAAAACTGCTGCACCAAATTTTTGAGTAACAAGACTTAAAAAATAATCCTGGAAAGCCTTGGCAATCCGGCTTACCATTGCTACACCGACCGATGCGCCTAACAACGTAAGCAAGGGGCCGGCAAAGTTCCACCAGAAAGGTTGAAAGGATGCTCCATTAGCATAGTAACGATAACCAAGATCGATGAGCTTACCAAAGATGATGGGATCAATTAACGAGAAACTGATGTTGATAGCCGCCAGTACAAGCGTAAAAATTACCAGCCACTTATAAGGTTTTAGATATTGCAGTAAAATCTTCATTTGTAAAAATTATAATATCGAAAAGCTTCGATATATCAAATATCGTACAAGTTCGTTAAAAATGACAAATTGAGCGCTCAGTGTTTTTATAATTGAATCAATTTCCCGCAATTGTTTTCGTAATTTGCTCCCAATGAAAAACATCCTGGTGGATATGCACCGTTTGAAACAAAATCCATTCAATGGTTTATATACGTTTTCATATAATTTGGGTAAAAGTTTATCGACCCTATCTTCCAACAATTTGAAGTTGCACTTTTATTTACCAAAAGATAAGTTTGGAATTTTTGGTAGCAATTCAGCTTATGAAACCCATCATTCCATTGATAAATTTTATATGCCGGGCACTTCAAAATTTGACGTTTGGCATGCGACCACCACTATTTCCTGGTATAAGCCCTTCAATAAAAAAACCAAGTTTATTTTCACCATCCACGACCTTAACTTTTTGATTGAAGACTCAGCCAATGTGTCACGCAACCGGCGGATGTTAAAACGGATACAGGAAAGAGTGGACAGGGCAGATCATATAACCGGTATCTCGCAATATGCCCTGGATATAGCGGCGCAGCATTTGAACATGTGTGGTAAACCACAGACGGTCATTTATAATGGCAGTGATATAAAAGAATTTCCTTTATTTGATTCGCCCCGGTACCGGCCTCTAAAGCCGTTTTTATTTACAATAGGATTGGTGCAGCCGAGAAAGAACTTCCATCTGTTACCGGCCCTGTTAAATGGAAACGATTATGAATTGATCATTTCCGGGTTGAATAACTATGAATATGGAAAGGTGGTGGAAATGGAAATAAAAAAGCAGGGTATGGAAGGTAGGGTAAAACTAACCGGGGCCATCACGGAGGAAGAAAAATACTGGTACTATAAAAACTGTAGCGCTTTTTTATTCCCTTCATTTGCCGAAGGATTCGGTTTGCCCGTTCTGGAGGCGATGCATTTTGGGAAGGCCGTTTTTTTATCAACCCATACTTGTCTGCCTGAAATTGGTGGGGATGTAGCTTATTACTTTGATTCTTTCGATCCCGAATCGATGCAACAAACGTTTGCAAAGGGGATGACAGATTACCAACAGCATAAACCGGTAGAAAAAATAAAGCAACGGGCAGCTTTGTTTAACTGGGATATTGCTGCAGCGGAATACCTTCACATTTATTCAACAATTTAATATGGAGCAGGGTAACTTAAATGATATGCCGTTGGTGTCAATTGCAATGGCTACCTATAACGGGTATGCGTTTCTCCGACAACAACTGGATTCTATTTTAACACAAACTATTACTGATTTTGAAATTATCATTGTCGATGACCTTTCGGTTGATGATACAAGATCAATCTTGAAAGAATACGGGCAAACGGATAAAAGGATCAAGTTGTATTTTAATGACAAAAATGTTGGTTATCGCGAAGCCTTTTACATGGCGCTGGAGCATTGTAGCAGCAACCATATCCTATTCTGCGACCAGGATGATATCTGGCTTCCGCACAAGCTGGAAACATTATTAAATACTATTGGTGAAGACCTGTTGATCTTTTCAGATTCTGCATTGGTTGATGACACCGGCAATCAGATAAATGTAAAATTATCAGATACGGTTAAGATGGTTCAGCCCGGCGAAGCGCCCATCAACAGGGGGTTTGTTATTGGCAATTGTGTATGGGGACATACCATTATGTTTCACCGGAATCTGCTTGCTTACACATCCGGAGAAAAAAACATGCATCCACACGACTGGTGGTTTGCAGTTGTCAGCAGCCACCTCAACAGGATAAAATTTTGCCCTGCAGTTTTAAATTATTACCGGCAGCATCAAAAAAATGTAACCCAGGCCATACCTGTAAAAACGGGAAAAGTAGCAGGAAGAAAGTCGGCAGAATTTGAACTGCAGCTATCCAGGATGAGCAGTATCGCCAATCTCGATTTTAATAATGACAACAATTTTTATCATCGATGGCAACAGTTGTTTCTGAAACGGAGAACAGGATTTAGTTTTTCATTATTTGCATTTTTGCTGTCTAACAGAAAAGATATTTTCTCGCTCAAAAGAAAAAACCTCCCGGCACAAATTGTAGAGATCAGGAAGATGTGCAGGAAAGTTAGTTAAGTTCTTTTCCAGCATTCCGCATCTTGTAAGGTGTATTTTAATATAACATGTGCCGTGAAGAATGTGACCTTTTTATAAATCGTCATTATCCTTTACCTTTGCCGTTTAAAAAAAAATACATTGAGTGATAACCTGTATATCGATTTGTTAAAAAAGGTATTGATCGATTATCAAAGAATGGAAATGGGGGAAACGCCTCCCGTCCAGCGGAATAAAGGACACAAGCCAAGGTATATGTTGTTATATCTTTTGGAGCGTATCCTGAAGAACAGCGATTTTGTCATCCGGGAAAAAGTGCCCTTTAACAAGGAGAAAAGGGTAAATGGCAGAGATTGGCCGGCTTATGCAGAGTCGATGATCGGGCTTAAGCGGATGGATAATATTGAATTTTGTGTAAACGATACTATTGCAAACAATATACCCGGCGATCTTATTGAAACAGGTGTATGGCGAGGGGGCGCTGTTATTTTTATGAGAGCGTTGCTAAAAGTAGCCAACGTAACAGATAAAATCGTTTGGGTTGCTGATTCCTTCGAAGGGTTACCCAAACCGGATGAAGATAAATATGATGCTGACAAGGGCGATAAGCACCACACTTTTTCCGCTATGCTCGGTATATCAGAGGAGCAGGTTAGGTATAATTTTGAAAAGTATGGCCTGCTCGACGATAAGGTTAAATTTTTAAAAGGATGGTTTAAGGATACTTTGCCCAATGCGCCAATTGAGAAACTATCTGTGTTGCGTCTGGATGGGGATATGTATGAATCAACCATTAATGCCCTCGATAATTTGTACCCGAAACTATCGAAAGGCGGTTATCTCATTATTGATGATTTTGGTAATATAGAAGGGTGCAGACAGGCGGTTATGGATTATAGAATGAAATATGATATTACGGAAGAAATTTTAGATATTGACGGCTTTGGAGTGTATTGGAAAAAAGTAAATTAAAGAAGGGGATATTGTACCATATATAGAAATATTTCGCGAAATCTAAATAATTATGAGATCCAATCGGGAGCAGGGTTTCAGTCCTACGTCTGATTCTCACCAATGTCTGCCCTTAAGTATAACCGTCCATAAAAATAAAATAGTAATAACACCCGGGCATAGGAAGATAGGCTGTAATGCCCATGCCTCATTCTTGCGCCAGAAGAGGGAATCCAATTGTTTAATAAGTGAATGATTGGTAGATATATTACCTCGCCCAGCCTTCCCTGTCCAAACTCCTGTATTGAATGACTTCCGCCAGGTGTTTGGCTTTAATATCCGTGCTGCCTGCAAGGTCTGCAATGGTACGACTTACTTTTAATATCCTGTCGTAGGCACGAGCAGAGAGATTTAGTTTTTCCATGGCAATTTCAATGGGTTTCGGCAGGCTGTATTCATCACAAGATTTCCTTCAGCATTTTGCTGCTCATTTGTAAATAACAAAAGATGATTAATGCTGGTTATTTCCTACGGTTGATATACTTTTGTGGATAATAAGCAACAGTTAATGAAAACAAAGAAACAAATCGTATTTCCAAAATATCAAAAAATATTGGAAAAAGTAGGTGAGAATATAAAATTAGCGAGAAAAAGAAGAAAGCTGACCACTATCCAGGTGGCTGAAAGGGCCGCTATTAACCGGTCAACTTTATATGAAGTTGAAAAAGGGAATTCCAGTGTATCGTTAGGGGCGTATTTCAATACTTTAAGAGTACTCGGTTTACAGGATGATTTTTTAAAACTGGCCGGTAATGATGATTATGGAAGGAAGCTACAGGATCTTCAATTAACGGGCTCTACCCGCAACCTGAATACCAAATAGGTGGGCAACAAAACGGATATATGGGTATTTGCGCACTGGAAGGGAATGGAAGCCCCGGAATGCATCGGTGTGCTTACAGCACAGCAGGCAAAAGGACGAAAGGCGTTTAGCTTTGAGTACAAACACAGTTGGATCAATTCAAAAGCACAGCTTGTACTTGATCCTGATATTAGCTGGTTTAAGGGAGCTCAATATCCAAATGGCAAAGACAATTTTGGGGTATTCATGGATTCCATGCCCGATACATGGGGAAAAGACTGATGTACAAGAAGGCAGCGCAAATTGCAAGAGACACGGGCAAACCAGCATCTGTGTTATATGACGTTGACTACCTATTGTGAGTATACGATGAAAACCGAATGGGCGCCTTGCGTTTCAAACTTGATCCTGATGGCCCTTTCCTGGACGATAATAAAAGTCACCCTATTCCGAACTGGTCTGGTTTGCGGGAATTACAACATGCAGCGGCGATGGTAGAAGCTGATAAAGAAGGTAAAGATGCAGGCAAATGGATATCGATCCTGATAGCTCCCGGCTCATCGCTTGGTGGTGCTCGCCCCAAAGCGAATATACTGGATGACAATGAACATCCCTGGATCGCAAAATTTCCCTCGCAAAATGATACGGTAGATAAAGCAGCGTGGGAATACCTGGCATATCAATTAGCATTGAATGCGGGTATAGAAATGGCACCGTCAAAAATGGAGAAGATAGGGAGTAATAAACACCATACTTTTTTTACAAAAAGATTTGACCGGTTGAATGGTGAGCGTATCCATTTTGCTTCTGCTATGACGATGACGGGCAATGGCGAAGACATCATTAAAGACCAGCCAGCCAGCTATCTCGACCTGGCAGAATTTATACAATATTCAGGTTCAAACGTTCAGTTAGATCTGCATCAACTTTGGAGAAGAATCATTTTCAATATCGCTATTTCTAATACAGACGATCACCTCAGGAATCATGGCTTTATAATTGAAAATAATGGATGGCGGCTTTCTCCTGCATACGACATCAATCCTTCCGTAGAAAAAGATGGCCTTGCGATGAATATCGATACTCATAACAATGCACTCGATTTGAAGCTGGCCAAAAGTGTTGGTCAATATTTTCAACTGAATGAACCACAGATGGATCAAATAATTTCGGAAAAAAAATGGCAATAACAAACTGGGAGCAAGTGGCAGCAGACAATGGTATTACAAGAGCTGAACAGCAATATATGGGACGGGCCTTTAAATATTTATAAATTGAGTAAGTTCATCTACTTTACTTCATTGAAAAATAAAATGATTAGGGGAGTTGTTGTGAATAAAAACACCATAGCCATGATTGCATCCGGCAAAAAAAACATAACAAGGATCACCCTGCCCAGCCTTCCCTGTCTAAGCTCCTGTATTGAATGGCTTCCGCCAGGTGCTCAGCTTTAATATCAGCGCTGCCTGCAAGGTCTGCAATGGTGCGACTTACTTTTAATATCCTATCGTAGGCACGGGCGGAGAGGTTTAGTTTTTCCATTGCAATTTTCAGCAAGTTCTGGCTGGCTGTATTGATCACACAAATTTCTTTCAGCATTTTGCTGCTCATTTGTGCATTGCAGTAAACACCTTCATTGTCTTTGTATCGCTCTTCCTGTATTTCCCTTGCCTTAATTACCCTCTCCCGAATGCGATCACTTTTTTCAAACTGCCGGGTGGATGATAATTCGCTAAAAGCTACTGGCGTTACCTCCACATGCAGATCGATCCTATCAAGCAAAGGTCCTGAAATTTTATTAAGGTATTTTTGAACACCACCCGGAGGGCAGGTGCATTCCCGGTCAGGGTGATTGAAATAGCCGCAGGGGCAGGGATTCATAGAAGCGATCAACATAAAACTTGCTGGGAATTCCAATGCTATTTTTGCTCTTGAGATGGTTACTTTTCTTTCTTCCATTGGCTGACGCATTACTTCCAACACGGTCCGTTTAAATTCGGGCAATTCATCCAGGAATAAAACGCCATTATGCGCCAGTGAAATTTCTCCGGGCTGCGGATTTCCCCCGCCGCCTACAAGTGCCACATCACTAATGGTATGATGCGGACTGCGGTAAGGACGTTTAGAGATGAGCGTCGCATTTTCGGGCAGCTTACCTGCCACGCTATGGATCTTTGTCGTTTCCAAAGCTTCCTGTAGAGATAGTGGTGGAAGAATAGTTGGTAAACGTTTTGCAAGCATTGTTTTGCCAGCGCCTGGTGGTCCTATCAATATGGCGTTATGACCGCCGGCCGCTGCAATTTCCAAAGCTCTTTTAATATTTTCCTGCCCCTTTACATCGCAAAAATCAATTTCAAAATCGCTTTGTGCAAATGCAAACTCTTCTCTTGTATTTACTATTACCGGCTCTATTGTTGCTTCGTCTTTAAAGAATTCGATCAACTCATTCAAATGACCAACGCCATATACCTTGAGGTTGTTCACCATGGCTGCTTCACGGGCATTTTGTTTGGGAACGATCAGGCCCTTAAAGCCTTCTTTTCTTGCCTGGATGGCTATTGGCAAAGCACCTTTGATCGGCCTGACTTCACCGTCTAAACTTAGCTCTCCCATGATAACATAATCAGTTAGTTTTTCGGGGTTGATCAATTGCTCACTGGCGCCTAATGTAGCCATAGCAATAGGAAGATCGAAAGCGGTACCACTCTTGCGTATATCGGCAGGGGCAAGATTTACGATCAGCCTGGTACGTGGCATGAAAAAATTATTGTCTTTAATGGCGCTCTCAACACGAAGCAGGCTTTCTTTAACTGCGCCATCAGGTAATCCTACAATAATTGCATCTGACTTACCCTGGTTATTAATATTTACTTCCACGGCAATGGTTATGGCTTCAACGCCATATACAGCACTGCCGTAAGTTTTCACCAACATGGAACGGAGTTTTAAGTTACAGGCAGTAAAGTAAGGAAACTAAATTAGTTGTAACTATTCAGTCTATAAAAAAAGCCAAATTTGCATTACTATTTTTGAATTCTGAAAGTTATGCACATTGCTTTTATGTTAGCTAACAATTCATCGCTTTTTGGCACCGATTACACCCTTCTAT
>JBDSAP010000001.1:0-5884 GCA_039922055.1 Ferruginibacter sp. | reverse complement strand
CGCTTTCACGTCCTCAACGAAACTGATCTGGCTGGAAACTCCTACTAATCCAACACTGAAAATTTCTGATATAGCTGCAATATCCAAAATCGCTAAGGCGCATAATTGCCTCCTGTGCGTTGATAATACTTTTGCCTCGCCGGCTTTACAAACCCCGCTTACTTTAGGCGCAGATATAGTGGTACATTCTGCCACCAAATATCTCGGTGGCCACAGCGACCTGATTGCAGGAATTGTAGTTACTAAAAACGCGGAGCTTGGGGTAAGGATCAAATTTTTACAAAATGCCTGCGGCGCTATTTTATCTCCGTTTGATAGCTGGCTGCTGATCCGGGGTGTGGAAACTTTACATCTTCGTGTGAAGCAACATTGCATCAACGCGGCAATCGTTGCCGAATGGCTCGAAAGCAATCCTTTGGTGGACAAGGTTTTTTATCCCGGGCTCGCATCGCATCCTAACCATGCAATTGCAAAAAAGCAAAGCAAAGGTTTCGGCGGCATTGTTTCTTTCACGTTGAAAGATGATACAGAAGCAGCAGCCATCGCATTTGTTACCAGCACTAAATATTTTTTATTAGCCGAAAGTTTAGGCGGCATAAAAAGCCTCATCTCTCATCCTGCCAACATGACCCACAAAAGTATCCCGGCTGAAATACGCAGGAGCAATGGTGTGGCCGATAGCCTGATCCGCTTAAGTGTAGGACTTGAAGAAGCGGATGACCTGGTAGCGGACCTGGAAAACGCTTTCAAAAAGGCAACCGCAACACAAAAAAAGACAAAGCGGTCGTTTGCTAATGGTTGAAATTGCTGGTAATTTTGGTGTTTGTTAAAACCAGGTGTGTCGTGCTTTAGCAATAAGAATTATAGATCAGCATAAAATTAAATTTATAGAAATGAGTAAGCAATTAACTATTGGGCTGTTTGGTTTTGGGGTGGTGGGCAAAGGACTGTATGATGTGCTGCACACTACCGCCACCTTACAATCAACCATTAAAAAAATATGCATTAAAAATCCGGCGAAAAAAAGAAGTATCGGGGAAGAAAATTTTACTACTGATGCAAATTTGCTGTTGGAAGATGACGAGATAAATGTGATAGTAGAGCTGATCGATGATGCGGATGCCGCATTTGAAATTGTAAAACGTGCATTGCAAAGCGGGAAGGCGGTTGTAAGTGCGAATAAAAAAATGATCGCAGAACATTTTAAAGAGCTGTTCGACCTGCAACAAAAGTACAACACCTCATTCCTGTATGAGGCTGCCTGTTGCGCAAGTATGCCAATCATTCGCAACCTCGAAGAATATTATGACAACGACCTCCTGCATTCTTTACGGGGAATTATAAACGGCTCTACCAACTTTATCCTTTCAAAAATATTTGATGAACACCTTCAATTCAGCAAAGCATTGTTGCTGGCGCAACAAGCAGGCTTTGCGGAGAGTGATCCACGTCTTGATATTGGCGGTTTTGACGCAGCCAATAAGCTCAGTATTCTATTGGCTCATTCTTTCGGTGTGATCGCCTCCACCGACAAATTTATTTTTAATGGCATAGAAAATATTTCGTTGCAGGATGCTGTGGTTGCTGAAGAAAAAAAGTACAGCATAAAATTAATAGCCAATATTCAAAAGCTAAAGAATGGCACCCTGGCGGCTTTTGTGTTGCCGCAATTTGTGACAGAAAGTGATGACCTCTACCACGTAAAAAATGAATTCAACGCCATAACAACGGAAAGCAGTTTTGCAGACAAACATTTTTTTAAAGGCAAAGGCGCCGGTGCATTTCCAACAGCATCCGCCGTGTTAAGTGATATATCGGCGTTGCGATATGATTATAGGTATGAGTATAAAAAGATCCATCAGCAGGCTGGTGGCGGCTTAGGCAATGATTTTTATTTAAAGGTTTTTGTGAGTGCGGTGGATATTAAGAAAATAAACAAGGATGATTTTGAGTGGATCGAGGAGTGGCACAATGAATATCAATTTAGCTGGCTCATTGGGGTTATCCATGCAGAAAAATTATTCAATACTTCCTGGTGGAAACAACAAGGCATATCATTGATACTTTGTCCTGATGCAATAGTAGAGGATATTGAATACAAACAGATCAGTAAACGAAGCCTTGAACTTGCCGGTATCCTATAATTTTACGCCATAAAAAAAGCCCGCTTTAAGCGGGCCGGTATCAAATAAATTTATTTGCTATTGCGAAATGTATTCGTGCAGGTGAGATATGGTTTCCTTTTGTATTGCAATGATCGCTGTCACCACATCGGTAATAGAAATAACACCCACTACCCTGTCATCTTTCATTACCGGTAAATGCCTGATCTTTTTTTCACTCATTAGCTCCATACACTTTTCAATATTATCGTCCGGAGTTACAGATATCACGTTTTCTGTCATGATCTCTTTTACCAATGTTTCATGACTGTTCTTTCCTTTAAGGATAATTTTACGGGCATAATCTCTTTCAGAAAAGATGCCCATCATTTTATCGTCGTCAATAATTAACAGGGCGCCTATATTTTTTTCCCCCATGTCTTTTATTGCCTCGTACACCGAAACATTAGCTGATACGGCATACACATTACTTCCCTTCTTTTGTAAAATTTCCGAAACTTTCATGATACTGGTTTTAAGTGAATCGTTAAAAAAACTTCCCGGTTAAAGGTATAAAATACAGTCGCGATATGAAGTTACTAAAGTAGAAAAGAATAAAGAAACGATTTTTTAGCATTTGATACCAATGAAATGGCGTATGATTTATTTATTACACGAATTTAAAAGGCGATAACACGAATTAATACAGCGCTTTTTTCTTAATTCGTGTAATTCGTGCATTTATAACTAACCCTAGAAGCTTGTAGATTTTTTTGCCCCATATAAAAATAATTGATAATTCCACTGAATCCGGCTAACCAGTAAACCTTAGATGGCATAGTTTTAGTGCTTGAAGTCTAAATTTATTTTATGGCAACAAATGAAAAATTGATCAACGTTTTGAATAACCTGATCGAAATCAATAATGACCGTATTGTAGGGTACGAAAAAGCCGAACAAGAAAGTAAATCACATGATTCAGACCTTCAGGCAATCTTTCACAGTATGGCCAATGACAGCCGGAAGTTTGTACGGGAACTCACCCAGGCAGTGATAAACCTTGGTGGGGAATTTTCGACAGACACCACTAATAAAGGAAAAGTATACCGGGTATGGATGGACATAAAAGCAACCTTTGCAGGTAATGACCGGCAAGCAATGTTAGACGCCTGCGAATTTGGGGAAGATGCTGCTCAAAGAGCTTATACCGATGCCTTAAATTCTTCCACCGAAATCAGCCCGCAAATAAGAACAATTATAGCCGAGCAACAAGCCACTTTGAAAACAGCACACGACCTGGTAAAAAGGTACGGGAATGCATATCACAACGCTAACGCCTAGCATAAAAGTGAAAACATAAAACTGGTCCATCATTGATGGGCCTTTTTTTATGCATGCGAAAAAAAATTACAATAATTAGTCCGCTGCTTTGGACTAATTATTTCCCATTTACTTTTGCTCCGCACAATTACGGTACCACGCGATAAGCTATCAATAATTAAAATTGTAAGTACCGGCGTTGAATTATAAAGTAGTAACGTGGCCGGGTGGTTAGGTCAAAGTCTGCAAAACTTTTTACGATGGTTCGAATCCATCCGTGACGTCTCATTTTTCATATAGCAAGCAATCATTCTTAAAGGCGGCATTTCTATACTGCTGCTTTTTTTAATGCGGTTACAGCAAATGAATTATTGTTTATCAGAAAAAATATTTTGTACCAAACATTTGTTCTCCAGGCAGCATTGTTGCGTCGCACACTTGTACGGTTGCAGCCTTGTGGAGCGGCCAGCCCTGTACGTTAGTTACCGCATACTCAGCAGACACGAGTCATCTAACCTGCTACCCTCCTTACTCCTACAATGAATTGAATGAATTTTATTGTTTCAAAAAACTGTAGCCGCGGGTTTTACCGAAGTTCAATATTTTGGAATAACGCTAAAAAATTGTAGGACAGTAACGATGGGTAACAGCCCGGAGGCCTGCGCCTGCATGATAAATATGAATGAATAAAAAAGCCTCACCAGCCAGGTAAAATGCTGGTACATGAGGGCCTGCCGCCAATGAATTAATATATTTTACAGTTTCCAGATTATGAATTATTTTGTTGGCAATTCGTTTCCTCCCATCCCTAAGCTATGTGACTGAGAGAGGCTGCGCCATTTAAAGCATCTTTTTTCCTGGAAAAATCTTCGGTTCATTTTCAACATCCGATGTCCGTGTTATCAAACGCAGCCACGCCTGCAATAAATTTTTGATATGGATACAATCATACTCAAGCCTTTTGAACACCGCCAACAGGAATGCATCGGTATCTATTTCGATGACATTCCGCAATTAAATAAAGCCGTACGCCTTATACCGGGCCGCAGGTGGTCGCGAACTTTTAAATGCTGGTATGTTGAATTAAACCAGCTAAACTACCTGGCCATTACCAGTGCATTTAGCAGCCTGGCAAAAACAGATTATACGGCACTGAGCAGTTACCTGCTTGAAAAAAAGAAAAAACTTGCCGCACCTGCTTTGAAAAATATGCAGGTGAGCGGTGATGCCAGGCCAGTGGCATCAGTAAAACCGGCTTCCATCAATCGTTTCACGTCAGCGTCAATACCCGGCAATGGCAAGGGGCATTTGAAGATACTACCCATTAATGCCGGGGTATTGCCAAAATTGCAACAGCAACTTATTTTGAAAGCCTATAGTGCCTCCACCATAAGAACATATATAAACGAGATGAGCCAATTGCTGCAAACAATCGGCAATACCAGTGCCGATTCGCTGAACACCGGTTTATTGAAGCGCTATCTCGTATATTGTTTTGACAAGCTAAAGCTTTCTGAAAACACCCTGCACAGCCGCATCAATGCCATGAAGTTTTATTATGAACAGGTATTGGGCAGGGAGAAATTTTTCTGGGAAATACCGAGGCCAAAAAAGCGGTTGATTTTGCCAAAAGTAATCAGCGAAGAAAAGATATTGGCAGGATTAATGGCGGTAGAAAACATTAAGCACCGTACCATTTTATTACTTGCCTACAGTGCAGGCTTAAGAGTTAGCGAAGTGGTAGCATTGAAGATTACCGATATTAACAGCGACCGCATGCAAATCACCATCAATGAAGCTAAAGGAAAAAAGGACCGGGTTGTAAACTTAAGTAAGTCCATACTGCCCATACTTCGGGAATACTACAAAGCTTACAAACCGGCCGTTTGGTTGTTTGAGGGCCAGCATTGCAATGAACATTATAGCAGCCGGTCGGCCCAGGTTATTTTTAAAGACGCGTATAAAAAGCTGAAACTACCGCCGCAATGCAGTTTTCATAGTTTGCGGCATAGCTTCGCCACACATCTTTTAGAAAATGGAACCGACATCAGTTTAATACAGAAGATGCTGGGGCATAATGATATTAAGACCACGCTTCGATACACCCATGTAAGCCAGCGGGATATTGGGAAAATAGAAAGCCCGCTTGACAAGATAATGCGTAAAAAAGGGCTGTAAAAAACCTGCGTTTTTTGTATTGTTTTACATTAAACAATATAATATACGAAAGTTTGGTATTTTAACTGTCACACGTGTTTTTTCTATATATCTTTAATAATCAAACTCGTATGTGCGAATGAAATCCGGACAAAACTGGACTTGCGTATATTAGCGAGTTGTACGTTATTTTAATTGACACAGTATGAATATTGAAAAACAATTTGACGATTTTAAAACCTGGGTTGACAATCTTGGACTTTTACTGGTTGAAGCAGATTTTGAAGAAAAGAAATCGCCAATAG